>CALLIQ010000278.1 GCA_938008925.1 uncultured Acidimicrobiales bacterium | reverse complement strand
CGATTGCGCAGGGCAGCGAGAAACTCGCTCGATTCCGGCGCTCGGATGCCGGGCGGCCAGTAGGTGACGAAGGAGTACTTCTGCAGCTGCTGATGGGTTGCCAACAGCGTCGGCCGGCCTGCCTGGTCGACGAGGTCGACGATCTCGTCCTGCCGGGGGGCGATCTGGCCATCGCCCCGACCTTCGATGGTCGTGTCGACGGCCACGATGCGCAGACCGGGCATGTCGACGTGGTCGATCGACCGGATCAGGGGAATCTGGCGGGTCCCGATCGTGAGCGGGATCGCCATGTCGCCCCGCTCGTCGACATCGTGGTTGCCCGGCATGAGTGTCATGGACAGATCGGGGTGGCGATCGACGAGATCGCCGGCGAGGGCGAAGTGCTCGGGGAACCGGTGATGCGCGATGTCGCCTTTCACGACGAGGTGTTCGGCGCCCCAGGCGACCGCTTCGGTGATCGCGGCGTCAGCTGCGGCGAAGGGGTGGCCGTGCGGGAAGTCGAGCCCGGCCTTGGCCTCGGTCATCGTCTTGAGGAAGCCCCAGCGGGTCGCGCCGAGATGGAGGTCGGAGATGGTGGCGACCCTGCCGAGCAGCTCGCCCGGCGGCGAAGCCAACGTCTCGGTTGAAACCGTGGTCGATCCGTCGGCCCAGACCACGTCGATGTCGACGGGCGTGGCAGGTGCCAAGCCGTCGACGACGAGGGACCCAGCGCCGCCGGCGTGGTCGATCTCGACGGGCGGACTTCCCTTCGCCATGGCGGTCACCGGACCCGCGGGAAGGTCACCCCAGCAGAGCTGGACCGTCGTGTCTTCGACGGCGAAGACCGTCAGGGGTGATGCGGGGAGCGGGCGGGGCAAGACCGTCAGCCGCCGAGGAAGTTCGTCAGATTCTGGCTTTCGCGTGCTCGCAGCGCCGATCCGACCCGCTGACGCTCCAGTAGCTGCTCGAGCGTCTTGGCCCCCTGCGGAACGGGGTGGCTCTCGAAGAAGGCGGCGGCGGCCTCGGCATCACCCGGATGGGTGTGGGAGGCGATGCCCTCGAGCATGCGGACGATGCTGCTCGACGGGAGCACCTCGGTGAGGTGGTCCCAGTTGTCGGTGATGAACGTCCAGACCATGCGGCCGTGGGCCACGTTCATGAGCGCCCGCCGAACCAGATACGGGGCGTTCTGGGTGCGGACCGAGCCGTCGAGCACCATGGCGAGCGCACGCTCGATCTCTTCCTCGTCCGGGAAGTCGGCCAGCGCGTAGAGGAACCGGAGCTGCTCTTGGGGCGTGCCGGCATTCTCGAACGCATCGAGATAGGCGTCGGCGTCGGCCTCGTCGCCGATCGTTGCCGCGACGTCGATGGCGGCGGACATGATCGAGGCCTCGACCAGCTCCGGGTTGCGCTGACCGACCGAAACGGTTCGCTGCGCCTCCTGTTGGATCTCCGGATCGTTCGCGATCGTTCCCATCGCCCGAATGAGATCGCCGCGGAGCTGGCGAGTCCGGCTGTCTTCGTCCTCAACCGGCGTGAGGGTGAGCCCAGCCAAGGCGGGGGCGAGGGTGTCGTGGGCGATGTCTTCGAACGCGTCGAGCGCATCGCCGCTGATCAGCCGTCGCAGTCCGCGCAAGCCTGAAATGATGCCGGCCCACACCGAGCGGTCGGTGTCGGTCGACATCGCCTCGAGCAGGGTCAGCGTCGAGATCGAACTCGTCGAGCCGTTGAGCATCGCGGCCCAACCGTCGTCGACGAGCGTGTACCGCTCGACCGGGTTGAGGGCCTCACCGGCCACCTCGCGCAGCACCTCGCTCGTCGCTTCGTCGTAGGCGACTCGGACGAAGCTGGCGCTGTCGGCGTTGGCGACAAGCCACGCAGCCTCCTGGTCGAAGGACACCGTGGTGGTTTCGTCTTCGAGCAACACCGACTCGGTGATCGCCTCACCGCCGACGGGCTGCCAGCGGTAGCGGAGGGGAATCGCCCACGAACCGGTGCCGCCGTCGCCGCCCTCGTAGATCATGCGCTCTTGGGTGAAGGTGACGCTCTTGTGGTCGGCCGCCATCGCCACCGAGACGAGCGGAAAACCGCCCTGGAAGATCCACGTGTCCATGATGCGTCGCACCGGGTCGCCGGTCTCGGCTTCGATCGCCTCCCACAGATCGGTGGTTTCGGCGTTGCCGTAGGCGTGCTGGTTCATGTAGCGGCGAATGCCTGCTTGGAACCGGCCCTCGCCGAGGTACTGCTCGAGCATCCGGACGACCGCGGCGCCCTTCTCGTAGGTGAGGATGTCGAACATGCCCTCGGCGTCTTCGGGGCTGGCCACTTCGAACTCGATGGGTCGGGTCGAGCCGAGCGCATCGGTGTCGTAGGCGGCGGTGCGAGAGATGCCGAAGTCGGTCCAGCGGTCCCACTCGGGCCGGAAGGCATCGGTGCAGCGCATCTCCATGAAGGTGGCGAACGCCTCGTTGAGCCACAGGCCGTTCCACCACGACATCGTCACGAGGTCGCCGAACCACATGTGGGCGAGCTCGTGGAAGATCACGTCGGCGACGCGCTGGAGCTCAGGCTGGGTGCTCGTGGTCTGGTCGACGAGGAGCAAGGCCTCTCGGAAGGTGATGCAGCCGAGGTTCTCCATCGCCCCGAACGCGAAGTCGGGAATGGCGATCAGGTCGACCTTGTCGCCGGGGTAGGGGATGCCGAAGTATTCGCGGAAGTAGGTGAGTCCGAAGGCGCCGCACTCGAGCGCGAACTGGGTGAGGGCGCCGTCCTCGCCGCCGGCGCCTGGCGCGTGGACGATCCGAAGTGGTGTGGTGCCGGCGTCGCCGTTGTCGACCATCACCGGCTCGGTGATCTCGAGCGGTCCGATGACGAAGGCGACGAGGTAGGTCGACATCTTCATCGTGGTGGCGAAACGGATGAGCTGGCCGCCGTCGACGTCTTCGCGGCCGATCTCGGACGAGTTGGCCACGGCGTCGGTGCCGGCCGGAGCGAGGATCTCGATGTCGAAGGTCGCCTTGAACGCTGGCTCGTCCCAGCACGGGAATGCCTTGCGGGCGTGGGTCGCCTCGAACTGGGTGGTGGCGAGCGTGCCCCCCTCGAATCGGCTCAGGTAGAACCCGACGAGCTGGTCGTTGAAGCCACCGGTGAAGGCGATCTCGATCTCGATGTCGCCCGCTGGCGCAGCAGCGTCGAGGGTCATGCGCTCGAGCTCGGCGTCGATCGAGACCGCAGCGTCGGTGCCGTTCACGGTCGCAGCGGTGATCTCGAGCCCGTCGTTGTTCAGCGTGATCGACTCGACGGCCTCGGTCGACGAGGCGGTGATGACGACCGAGCCACTGAACGACTCATCGACCAGGTTCGGTTCGAGGTGGAGTCGATAGTTGCTGGGGACGACCGGGCCGGCGAGGCGGTACTGGTCGGGTCCGTCAGCCGCGGTCCCATTGTTCACGGTGCTTGTCACTGATTGCTCGTTCTGGTGAGGGGCATGGCCGTTTGAGGATACTTGCGCCTCTCCCCGCTAGGTTCGTGCCGCCTCAAAGGAGCTCTTCCATGACCGATGCCCCCAC
>CALLIQ010000277.1 GCA_938008925.1 uncultured Acidimicrobiales bacterium | reverse complement strand
TGAATTCGTGCCGAGCGGATTCGGCGAGATCGAGTCCGATCCCGTCGCGCTCGGCGACGTCCTCACAAGCCTCGGCCTTGTCGTCGAGAGCATCGAAACAACCGGCGCTGAGTGGGACGGCATCGTCGTCGCCAAGGTGCTCGAGCTCGGCAAGCACCCGGAGGCCGACAAGATTCAGCTCGTGCAGGTCGACGCCGGCCCCGAGTTCACCGACGACGGCGCACCGCTCCAAATCTGTTGCGGCGCCTTCAACATGAGCGAGGGCGACCTCGTCCCGCTCGCCACCCTCGGCACGGTGATGCCCGGCGGTCTCGAGATCGCTCGTCGCAAGCTGCGGGGCGAATGGTCGAACGGCATGCTCTGTTCAGCCACCGAACTCGGTGCCGGCGACCCTGCTGATGAGACCGCTGCCGATGGGATCATGATCCTCGATGCCGGCCTCGCCAACGGCACGCCGCTGGCGGACGCGCTCGGCGTCGAGACCGATGTGCTCTTCGACCTCGACGTCGAAGGCAACCGGCCGGACGCACTCAGCGTGGCCGGCGTCGCCCGCGACCTCGCCGCCAAGGTCGGGGCCGACTTCGTCTTCCCGGAGGCGGCGTTCGCCGAGACCCAGCCCGGTGCGGGCGATCGGTGCTCGATCGACATCGAAGACACCGACCTGTGCAAGCGGTTCGGTCTGCGCGTCCTCGACGGCGTGTCGATGGGCCCATCACCCGCCTGGATGCAACAACGGCTCGAGGCGGCTGGCCAGCGTCCGATCAACGTGATCGTCGACATCTCCAACTACGTCATGCTCGAACGCGGACAACCGAACCACACCTTCGACCTGGCGACCGTTCCCGACGGTGCGCTGCGCGTCCGCATGGCAAACGACGGCGAGCAGCTCACCACGCTCGATGGCCAGGAGCGGTCCCTCACGACCGCGGACGGGCTCGTGTGCAACGGCGCGGGCGAGGCGATCAGCCTGGCCGGCGTGATGGGCGGACTCGACACCGAGATCAGCGACACCACCACGAGCGTGCTGCTCGAGGCGGCCGTGTGGGATCGGATGACGATCGCCCGAACCAGTCGTCGGTTGAACCTGCGTTCCGAGGCATCGACCCGCTTCGAGCGCGGCGTCGACCCGGCGGGGATCGAGCGAGCCCTCGATCGGTTCTGCCAGCTCGCCGTCGAGTTGTGCGGTGCCACCGTCGCCGAGGGCCGTGTCGTGGTCGACGGGGGAGTGGAGCCCGCGATCGAGACCACCGTCCGCGTCGATCGCGTCAACCTGATCCTCAACACCGATCTCGATGCCGCGACCATCGCCGACTATCTCGCCCCGATCGGGTTCGAGACCCTCTCGCAGGCCGATGGCGAGCTGAGCGTTCGGATCCCCACCTGGCGCCCCGATGCCACCGGTGAGATCGACATTATCGAAGAGATCGGCCGTCATCACGGCTACGAGAAGTCCGGTCGACGAGTGCCGACGCCCACCCAGGCGGGCGGACTGTCGCCGACGCAGATCACTCGGCGTGCGATTCGTCGTGCGTTTATGGCCGAGGGCTGCCTCGAGTCGATGCCCATGCCGTTCCTGGCCCCCGGCGACCTCGCCAACGCGGGCCTCGACGAGCATGGCATTTCGCTCGCTAATCCGCTGGTCGCCGAGGAATCGATCCTCCGCACGTCGCTGCTACCGGGAATGTTGAAGGCGATCGCCTACAACCAATCGCACCGCACGGCCGGTGTCCGCCTGTTCGAAGTCGGTCAGACCTACGTCGCCTCCGACGGTGACCTCCCGGTCGAAGACGAGTGGGTCGTGGCGGCCATCGACGGTGCCGACGCTGCCGATGCGGTCGCCCTGCTCCATCGCATCGCGGCGGCCCTGAATCTGCCTGGCATGCGGCTCACGAACGCCGAGATCCCCGGGCTCCACCCGACCCGCGCCGCCGAAATCCAGTTCTGGGGCAAGCCGCTCGGAACGGTCGGCGAGGTGTCACCCGACGTGCTCGAGAACTACGGCATTGACGGTCGCGTTGGCTGGCTCCAGCTGCTCACTGCGCCCATCGTCCGCGCTTGTGCATCGGCGCCGAAGGCCAAGTCGGTCTCCCGCTACCCGTCGAGCGACCTCGACCTGGCCTTCGTCGTGCCCGATTCGGTGTCGGCGGCCGATGTGGTGGTCACCATCCGCAAGACCGGCGGCGAACTCGTCCGCTCGGTCGAGCTCTTCGACGTGTTCCGAGCCGAGTCGCTCGACGAGGGAACCCGATCGCTTGCCTACCGCATGCGGTTCCAGGCCGACGACCGGACCCTCACCGAGGACGAAGTCGCGGAGACCCGCCTGAAGATCATCAACGCCGTGTCGAAGAAGCACAGCGCCCAACTGCGATAGAGCGGCAGCGGTTCGGCGCATCGGAGGACGGACCGGGTCAGGACGGACGGGGTCAGGTCTCGATCTTCAGAGGTTGCCCTTCGCGAGTCGGCCTGCCGGCCGCCGTCGGGTGACCGCTCGTCGATCGAGTCGACGCCTCCACCACCGAATGGCGATTCCGGTGACGATTGCCGGGGTGACCCACGGGACGTAGACGACGAGGCCGCCGCCGAGCGGTCCGACGTCAACGATGCGGCGGAATCCGAATGCGGCGAACGCCGTCGCGAAGGCGCCGACGCTGCTGAGCGCCGCCTCCATGTGCAGCGCGTGGCGCTCATTTGCATCGAGCGTCTGGTGCCGGATCGCTCGCGCCGCGGATCCGGCGGTGAGACCGAGCAGGCCGACGCCGATGCGGACGATGCCTCGGGGGAGCTCACCTCCGATGGCGAGCGCCACGCCGGCGAGGATGAGAGCGGATGCGGCGATCGTGGCCACCACGCCGAGGATCGACATCACCGTGTCGGAGACGGCGATGCGGGAGCGAGCGCTGATGAGTGATCGCTCGAGATCGACGAGCGCCACGAGCGCCAGCAC
>CALLIQ010000276.1 GCA_938008925.1 uncultured Acidimicrobiales bacterium | reverse complement strand
ACCAACACGAATACGACTTCTACCCAGCTGCTGCCGTCAGTCTCGAGACTGCGCGAGCAGCCGCCCGAGCCTTCGTACATCAGCCCGCAGAGCAGCCAGCAACCGTCACGTGGATCCCAGAAGCCAACCCAGACGGTGAGGTCAGCTAGAGATCAATCGAACACTTGTTCGAGTGTCGGAGGGGCGAGTTTAACCCAAAGTACACGCGCGCCCTGGAGCGTCGAACTGGCGGCGGCGTAGACGTTTAGCCTGGTGAGGGACTCGCGGACGGCGTTTGGGGCTACGCCGGGCATGCGGTGGACGTTGGGTCGTTTGGGGCTTGGCGCGGGTCAACACCTTTGATATCTTCGCATCTATGCAGGTATCAGAGGTTTCGAGTATCGATGGTTGCGTGGCTTGGAGCGTCGACCGGGCACGTGTGGAAGATGTGGCGGCGGCGTTGATCGATGTCGACGTTGCGGGTGATCTGGCGGAGATGTTCCGACTTCTTGGCGATCCCACTCGGGTGCGGATCCTGTTCGCCCTGTTGGAGGCTGGCGAGTTGTGTGTGTGCGACATCGCCGAGGTTGTGGAGACCACCGACACCAAGGTGTCCCAGGCCATGCGCCTGCTACGAAGCGCCGGGGTTGTTCGAAATCGCCGCGATGGCCGCAACATCTTCTATCGGCTCGATGACGGCCATGTCCGCATGCTGCTCGACCTGTCCAGGGAGCACGTTGCTCACCTCGACGGCGGTGCCTGATGGGCGGCGATCACGATCACGGCGCCGGGTTGGCACGGGCAGGTGAACGTCACCGGGGTCGATTGACCATTGCCTTCGCGGTGATCTTTGTGTTCTTCGTGGTGGAGGCAGTCGCCGGGTTCGTCACGAACTCGCTGGCACTGCTCTCTGATGCCGGTCACATGTTGACCGACGTGATCGGCCTCGGGATGGCCCTAGCCGCGATCCAGCTCGCCTCGAGGTTCGCCGACCGCCAGACCGAGACGCGCACCTCTCACACGTTCGGGCTGTATCGGCTCGAGATTCTCGCAGCCTTCGTCAATGCGCTGTTGCTGTTTGGCGTCGCCATCTGGGTGTTAGTCGAAGCTGCTCGACGTCTGTTCGACGAACCCGAAGTGCTCGGCGTGCCGATGCTCGTCGTCGCCGTACTCGGCCTCGCCGCGAACCTGGTCGCGTTCGCCTTACTGCGTGAGGGGTCGAAGGAGTCGCTCAATGTCGAGGGCGCCTATCTCGAAGTCCTGGCCGACACGATCGGCTCGGTGGGTGTCATCATCGCGGCGGTCCTTCTTGAGGTCTTCGGCTGGGGGTGGATCGATCCGGTCATCGGCGCAGCGATCGGGCTGTGGATCCTGCCTCGCACGTGGCGACTCGGCCGACGGTCGGTGCGGATACTTCTCCAGGCCGCACCCGACGGGTTCGACCTCGACGCCTTGGCCCACGATCTCGCCAACATCGACGGAGTGGTCGACGTTCACGACCTGCACGTCTGGACACTCACCTCGGAGATGGACGCCGCATCCGCCCACCTGATGACCCGTACGGGCGCCGACAGCCATCAGATCCTGGATCGTGCCCGGGAAGTCCTGCAGGAGACCTACGGCATCGGGCACGGCACCTTTCAGATCGAGCCCGACACGCACACCGGTTGTGAGCAGGTGACCTGGTGAGCAACACCCAATCATCGCCATCCACCCGCAGGCGATGGAAGCGACGTCCGCTCCCCTCGCCAGTCGCTGATCACATCCACGGCCTCCTTCGAGAGGCAACCGGGCACCGGAAACGCCGAGAAACCGAGTCTGCATGGCGGCTGCTCGAGGATGCACACATCCTCTCCCAACCGTGGGTACGGCCCCATCTCCGAGTCCACGTCGCGATGCTGTCGCTTGGATGGTCGCTCCGAAACCGGGGCGAGGTGGTCGGCCAAATCGGACGGCTGATCGTTGCTGGGCCGGGAAGCGCGCTCGGCCGCTACCCGGTCGGCAACACCGGACGAGCCAACGTGTCCGCGTTCAGACCGATGCCCATCCGTGACGACCTCGCATCATTGCTCAACGACGCCGATCAGCCCGGGGCCGACGTCGACTCCCGTCATGCCCGAACGAACGGAATCGCAGCCCGATTCCTAGCCGTTAAGGACAACGCCGCCCTCTACCGGCTCACCGGGTGGATCGGCGGGATCGGACTCAAGACATACGCCCGTCGACGCAAGCCCATAGCTGATCCCGCAGCAACTCAGGAAAGGCAACTCCTGCAGCTCGTGAACGCAGCGAAGGACACGACGTTCGGCCACGACCACCGTTTCGCCGAGATCTCCAGCGTCGCCGACTACCAACGCCGCGTACCGATTCGTACGTTCGAAGAATTCTGGGCCGACTACTGGTCAGAACCGTTCCCGAACCTCAACAACGTGACGTGGCCAGGATCCATCCGCTACTTCGCACGATCGTCGGGCACGACCACCGGCGAGAGCAAACACATCCCGTGCAGCGACGAAATGATCAAAGCGAACAACCGCGGCGGCTTCGAGGTGGTGCTGGCACATCTGCATAACAACCCGAGCAGCAAGGTGAGTGCTGGACGCACCTTCCTGTTCGGAGGAAGCCCCGCGCTCGACGAACTCGCACCGGGCGTTTTCGCTGGCGAACTGAGCGGGATCGCCGCTCGAGAAACAATCTCGTGGGCCGGGACCGACCGCTACTACCCACCACCTGAACTCGCAGGCATTTCTAATTGGGAAG
>CALLIQ010000275.1 GCA_938008925.1 uncultured Acidimicrobiales bacterium | reverse complement strand
GCACCGAGGCAGAAGTGCGGGCCAGGCCCACCGAAGCCCACGTGGGGGTTCGGGTCGCGCAGCACGTTGAAGGCGTACGGGTCCTCGAACACGTCCTCGTCGCGGTTGGCGGCGAGATAGAACATCGCGAGCTTGTCGCCTGCGCTGATGGCCGTGTCGCCGAGCATCGTGTCCTCGGTTGCGGTCCGGCGCATGTAGGTCACCGGGCTGGCAAGTCGGACGATCTCCTCGACGGCGGTGTTGCCGACGCCCTCGACGTCGGCAGCCCAGATGGCGCGCTGTTCCGGGTTCTCGGTGAGGTAGGTGAGAGCCCAGGAGATCGCGTTTCTCGTCGTCTCGTTGCCGGCGACGACGAGCAGGATGAAG
Organism: uncultured Acidimicrobiales bacterium; assembly: GCA_938008925.1. GTDB lineage: Bacteria > Actinomycetota > Acidimicrobiia > Acidimicrobiales > SZUA-35 > CALEWY01. The sequence continues at coordinate 2,634 of CALLIQ010000275.1, read as the reverse complement.
AAGCTTGCGATGTCGCCAGGGGTCAGCTCGTCGCCCTCCACGTCGGCGTTGACCAGGATGCTCGTGAGGTCGTCCGAGTCGCCGCCTTCCTTCGACTTCGCGACGTCTTGCATCAGCTCAGCCAGCGCACCACCAGCCGTGAGGATCGCCGTGAGCACGTCTTGACCGTTCTGCGGGACGTACTCGGGGTCGCCGGCGCCGAGGATCACATTGGTCTGGTCGAACACGAAATCGAGCTGCGACGCCGGGATGCCCATGAGGTCGCACACGATGCGAAGGGGCAGCCGGGCGGCGACGTCGACGACGAAGTCGCACTCGCCTCGTTCGCACACCTCGTCGACGATCATCGACGCCTGCACCTGAACGATGTCCTCGAGCTTCTTCAGCATTCGAGGCGTGAAGCCGGGGGAGACCAGTTTGCGCAAGCGAGCGTGTCGAGGATCGTCCATGGCGATCATCGACGAGAAGAACTCATTGAACTCCGGGGGAGCGTCGAGCATCGTGATGCCGGCGGCCGAGGAGAAGATCTGTGGGTTCTTCGACATCTGCAGGATGTCGGCGTGCTTGGTCACGACCCAGCCGCCCGGCCCGGTCGGAATGATGTCGGGGATCTCGGAGATCTCCTCGGACAAGAACACTGGCCCGGCTGCTCGCAACGATGCGAGATCGGCTTCGATGCCGTCTTGCGGCCTGGTCCAAAAGCCGCGAGGAATCGGGTTCGGGAGCGTGGCGTCGTGCGTCTCGGTAGCCGTCATGGCCGACAAGGTAGGCCAGGAGAGACCCTCGTGAGGAGACGGTTCGCACGATCGCCGAACCGGGCGAGGCTGAGCGTCCCTCAGTCTGACGCGAATGTGACGAACGTGTTGCGATATGCATCCAGGTCGAATTGCCCGACGAAATCACCCGGGAACACCCTTTTGCACTCCAGGGTTGGGAAGCACACTGGTCACGAGTCCGTGCGGACTTGGTTTGACGGGAGCCGAAGTGACGCAAGCGAAAACCACAAGCGGATCGATTCACGAGCCAGTCCATGGACTGCACGCTCGGGTGATCGGACGAGTCGCCCTCGACGAGGCCCGGCTGGCGGCCGACCTCGAGGCGTTGATGGCGCTGCCGTACAACCGTGGCTACTCCGACTACGCCCGAGGCAACCCGGGCTGGCAGAACACGGTGCTGATGAACCACTCCGGTGACCCGGCCGACCAGACCTTCGGCGGCCACCCCGGCCCGGCGCTCGCCACACCACACCTCGAAACGGTTCCGTACCTCCAGGAGTTGCTCGACACGACCTTCGACGCCGATCACCTGCTGTGGGCCCGGATCTTCATGTGTGAGGACGGCATGCTGATCCCACACCGCGACTACCTCGATCTGCCCGAGGACGAGTTCACGCGAGTCCACATCCCGCTCCAGCTCGGCGACGCATCGCTGCATTCGGAACACGACAAGGTCTTCCGCATGCGAAAGGGCGAGGTCTGGTTCATCGACGGCACCGTCAACCACTCGGCCTACAGCTACGACGGCGCACCCCGCGTCTACCTCAGCTGCGACTTCCGCTCCGGTGTGCCGTTCGATCAGCTCTTCGCTGACCCGTCGCTCGCCGCCGACGGTGTTCGCCCCGACTTCGTCGAGCTTCCTCCGCTTCCCGCCGACTTCGATTCGATCCTGGAAGGGTTCGCCACGCTGCTCGGTGGCGACAACCTCGACGACGTCGTCGCGGTCTTGTCGAAGGTCCACTTCAACCACGCAGCACCGTGTGGCGACGCCTACGAGTGGCTGATCGACGTCGCCGAGCGGGCCGAGCGCCCCGACCTCGTCACCCAGGCCAAGGAGAAGCGGGCCTTCTTCCTCGGTGTCTGACTCGACCGCGCCCGACTCGAGCGTGTCTGACTCGACGGTGTCTGACTCGACGGTGTCAGCACTCACCTTCGTGCACGACGCGATCGATCGTGTTGCCACGTCCGCCCCAGACCGCCCGGCGGTGGTTCTGGGCACCGACGAGATGTCCTACGGCGAGCTCGCCGCCGCCACCGATCGACTGGCGCGAACGCTGGCCAATCTCGGTGTGTCGCGCGGTGACCGAGTCGGGTTGTACGTCCACAAGTCGTTCACCACCGTGATCGGCGCGTACGGGATCATGAAGGCTGGTGCTGCGTTCGTCCCGATCGACCCGCAGATTCCGGTCGAGCGACTGTCGATGATCATCGACGATTGCGACATCCGAGTGCTCGTGACCGAGCCCCGAAAGCTGGCCACGCTCGACGCCCTCAGCACGCTCGAGTCCCAGGAGGAAGGCGGGAGCGTGCCGACGCGGATCGACACGGTCATCTCTGACTCCGACGGCGCCGACCACGCATTCGACCTCATCGAGTGGTCGGCGATCGAGCCGGACGGGGCAGAATTCGGCTGCCCGGTCGTCGGGGCCGACCCCGACGATCTCGCCTACATCATGTACACGTCGGGGTCGACAGGCGTTCCCAAGGGGATGATGCACAGCCACCGCTCGAGCCTGGGGTTTGGCCGCTGGGGCGTCGAGCACTGCGACCTCGTGCCGGCTGACCGGGTGGCAAGCCATGGCCCGTTGCACTTCGACATCTCGATCTTCGATCTCTTCTCGACCGGCATCGCCGGGGC
>CALLIQ010000274.1 GCA_938008925.1 uncultured Acidimicrobiales bacterium | reverse complement strand
CGAACGCTCGCCCGATCGGCCCGTTTCGAAGACCAGCCGCCCGTCGTCGGCAGCCTCACTGAGGAAGTCACCGATCGCTTCCGCTACGGCCACGTCCGCCGCATCAACGGCGACGAGATTGACCGACGACCATTCCACGAGACCACCGAGCGAGATCAGCTGGCTTTCGACTTCGCCTCGAGGGTGATGGCTCTCGCCGAACCAAGCTCGGAACACGGTTCTTCCGGACGCAGCGACGACCGACGTGACGAAGTGGTCCGGATCCGTCGTGACGATGTCGCCCAGCGCGAGGTCGTACACGAAGAACGGAATGCAGCAGACTTCGAAGCGATTCGAGTCGATCTGGCGGGCGAACAATTGCTCGACCTTCACGTCGTCAAGACGAGCAGCGATCACGAAGTTCGACCGATCGCGCCAGACCGGCTCCGCGTGCTGAGCGTCCATCGACTCACGCTACCGAACGGCCGCCCTCCGGGGCGGTCGTTCACGTTCAGTCCGGGTGTGGATCGGGAGTAAGGTCTCAGCGGTGGAGCGGAAGGCAGAGGCATTTCGAGACGCGGGCTTTCAGCTCCCCGACGCGAGTATGGAAGCCCTCGCCGGGCTGAGTCGAGAACAGACCGTCGAGAGCGGCGACTACCTCTTCCACAAGGGTGACCCGTCCACCGCTCTCCACGTCATCCTCGACGGTCGCCTTCAGGCGGTGTCCACCAGCTACGAAGGCCAAGACCTCGTCTTCGGCGAATTCGGTGCCGGTGGCGTAATCGGCGAACTCACCGTGCTCGACGGTGCGGCCCGCTCATCATCGATCCGGGCCATCAGCCGCTCGTCACTCCTCACCGTCGGCCGCGACGCGTTTCTCGAACGAGCTCACATCGACCCCGAACTCGGCATCGGCCTCGCCCTGCTGTGCGCCAAGCGTGCCCGACGACTCTCGACCTGGGCCGAAGGCGCATCGTTTGCCGACACGGTCGGCCGCCTCGCCGCGCTGCTCACCCACATGGCCGAACGGCTCGGCGACGACGCCCCAGCCGAGCCGAAACTGAAGGTCACCCAGCAGTCGTTGGCCGATCAGCTGGGCGTCACCCGCGAATCGACCAACAAGGCGCTTCGCTCGCTCGAAACCGAGGGACTCGTGGCTCTCGGCCGAGGTTCGGTCACCCTGGTCGACCTCGAGGAACTCCAGTGGCGAACGGCCAGTTGACCAACCCAGCCAGCCCACCCGACGCCGCCGACGGCACCCAGTGGGAGTCGGCCGACCTCCAACTCGCCCGCATTCGCCAGTTCGTGGTGTGGGACATCGCCGCGGCGATCGCCGGCCTCGCCCTGCTCGCCACGTTCTGGATCGTGTGGCGGCCAATGTGGGCCTACCCCACCCTCGCCGCCGTCCTCTTCAGCCTCGGCGTCCTCCTGTACTCCCTCCGCCTCATCGAACAGCGGCGACTGTCGGCAGCGGTGTTCGCGGTCGCCACCAGCTTCTGGTTCATCATCCCCGCCATCACCTTCGTCCTGCCCGTCTCATTCGCAGCGTGCTCCCTCGCCTCGATCTGGCCGGTTCTACTCGCCACGCCATACGTCGATCGGCCCACGCTCCGCCGACTCGCCTACGTCACGTTCCCGGTTGCGATCCTGTCGCTCGCCCTGTCGCTGCGAGGTGACCCGTTCGGTGTAGAGGACACGCTCGGCACCACGGTGATGAACATCTCGCTCATCGGCATCGGCATCGCCTTCGTGTCGCTCACCCTGCTGATGATCTGGGCCTACAACAACCGGCTCCAAGACACCCTCACCGGGCTGCAGGAAACGAACGCCATGATCGCCGCCAACGAGCGCCAACTCGAGGTGAAGGTCGCCGCTCGCACCGACGAGCTCGAGTCCGCCTCGGCCTACCTGCGGGCCGTGATCGACAACCTCCCTCAGGGGCTGCTCACCCTCGACAGCGGCGGCTACCTCCTCGAACGAAACTCGGCCTTCGTCGAACAGTTCGATCTCCACGCCACCGAAGTGAGCCTCGACGAGTTGCCCGCCGACCTCCAACAGGTGGTCCGTGCGCTCGACGACCCGGGGGAAGCCCTCGATCGAGGCGACGATCGCTCCCGCTTCATCGCCATGAAGGGCGACCGCATTGGCAAGGCGAAGGCCACCCCGATCACCGTGCAGACCTCGGCCGGTTTCCCCGAGACGATCGGGGCCGTGGTGTTGATCGACGACGTCACCGCCGAACGCCAGGTCGACCGGATGAAGACCGACTTCATCTCGACGGTCTCTCACGAGCTCCGCACGCCACTCACCTCCGTGTTGGGGTTCGCCCGCATCATCCAGAAGCGCCTCGACGATCGGGTCTTCCCCCACGTCGACACGAGCGCCAAGGGAACCGAACGGGCGATGGGGCAGGTGTCGGACAACCTCACGATCATCCTCGAAGAAGGCGGTCGCCTCACCAACCTCATCAACGACGTGCTCGACATCTCCAAGATGGAGGCGCGCCAGGTCGATTGGAAGTTCGCACCGACCTCGCTCCACGATGTGGTCGCCACTGCCGTGAGCTCGACCGCATCGCTGTTCGAAGACGGGCCGGTCGAGGTGCGGGTCGACATGCCGCGTCTGCCGCTCGTGTCCGGCGAGCACGAACGGCTCGTGCAGGTGCTGATCAACCTGTTGTCGAACGCGCAGAAGTTCACCG
>CALLIQ010000273.1 GCA_938008925.1 uncultured Acidimicrobiales bacterium | reverse complement strand
CACCATCTCGACGTCTTTCATCGGGTGAGCGTCGACGAGGTCCCCGCCTCGATCCTCTCCTCGATCGGGACCCAACTCGCTTCGACGCAGACCGCGGCGACCCTCGATGCGGTGTTGCAGGCCCTGTGGCATCGGGCCCCGTCCAGAGTCGCCGTGCTTCTCGACGATTGCCATCACCTCGAAGCGGGCGGCGAGACGGCCTCGATGCTCGACGACTTCATCGATCGGCTTCCTCAGAACGCGAGCCTCGTGCTCTCGGGCCGTGGCTGGCCGCCTCTTCGCCTTCAGCGCCTGCTCGCACAGGGTGACGTTCTCGTCCTCTCGGAAGACGACCTCGCGTTCGATGACGACGAGGTCGAAGCGTTCGCTGAGCTCCGGGCCATGAGCAAGGGACAGACACTGCACACGCGCTGGCCCGCGCTGATGGAGCTCGAGGCTGCGACGGGCATGACCGGCGCGCAGCGCTATCTCGTCGAAGAGGCGCTGTCCGGCTTCGATCACGAACGGATCGCTGCGCTACGGCTCCTCTCGGCGGTCGACCGGTTCGATGACGAGCTGGTGCGTGAAGCGACGAGCTTCGCCGGCACGGCTCGAGAACTGGTCGCCGATCTGCCGCTCGTCACCGAGTCCTCGGACGGGGTCCGTCTCCACGATCTCTGGCGTGAGCTGCTCGGCCCGCAGCTCACGGCCGGCGAGCGGCGCCGTGTCGTGCGAACGGCAGCCGACCTGTTGCGCCGACGCCACGATCCCGTCGGAGCCGTCGGGTTGCTCGCCACGTCCGACGACGAGGAAGGCCAACGCGCGATCGTTCGCGATCTGGTCTGCGATCACCACAACGTGCATCCGATGAAGACTCGCCGCACCGTCATGGCGCAGCTGTCGTCGTCGCTCGACGGGTCGCTCGAGATGGACTGTCTGCGCGCCGCCGATCTCTTCACCGCCGACCCGAGCCGAGCCCGCCCATCGCTCGAGGCGGCCAGCGCTCGAGCCAGAGAAGCCGGCGACACCGAGATGGAGCTGTTCACCATCTTCCGGCAGGGCGACGTTCTCTATCGATCGTCGGGTGTGAGCGAACTCGAAGGCCTGCTCGTCCGGCTGCAGGACTTGGCGAACGAGAACGTCGTGGGAGCGGCGGCGGTCAGCGGCCTGTTCGAGGCATGGCTGCTGATGCTCGACAACGATTACGTGGAGGCCGAGCGTCGGCTCGACGATCCGATTCTGGCGAACTTCGCCCCGGTTGCCGAGATGCTCCCCTATCTCCGCGCCGTGGTCTCGGCCTACAGCGGGTACATCACTCGGGCCCTCGACGAGATCGAGACGATCACCGCCTCGCCGACCGGCCGCACCCAGAACCGCATGGGCGGTTTCGTCATGGTGCAGCGGTGGTTCATCGGTGCGCTCACCGGAGACGACCTGCAACGAACGTTGGCGCTGTTGGACCGCATCGAGGAGGCGGGCCACACGCACCTCCTGGTCGAAGGGGCTGCGACGACGGCGCTCTTCTTCGCGTCTGCGGGTGAGATGGAGCAGGCCAGACGGCTCGTCGCCCGCGCCGAGGCTCGGTCGGGTTCGCTACCCGCAGGCGGCAGTTGGGGCCTGTACAACCTCGGGCAGTGTCGCGCCGTCGTCGCCCTGATGGATGGCGATGAGCAGGCCGCGGCCGAAGCGCTCCGGAAGGCCGTTCCGCCGGGCGGCGTGTTGACCGGCGTATCGCGTCAGGTCTGCGGCAAGTTGGAATCGCTCTACTACCTGCTGGTTCCCGAGACTCGAGACGACTGGGAAGCCGATGACCCAGGCCCCGAGCTCAGGCTGGCACGCGATGTCGGACGCGCCTTGGTCGCTCTGCGCGATGAGGCCGATCCGAAACCGGCAGCGGCCCTTCCATGGGGCGAGCTGAATCGTCTGAGGACGTGGGCCTTCGAGCCACACCTGGCCGAGTTGTCGCTGGCCGCCGTGGAGGCCGGTGTCGGCGAGGCGGCTGACGCGCTCGAATCCCTCCGCCACGATCCCCGAGCACACATCGAACGGGCGACGGCCCGGCTGCCGGCAGCGACCGCCAAACGCGCTGCGAAGCGGCTCGCGACCATTCCCCGCCGTCCGGCTGTTGCGGTCGAGATCCGGGTTCTCGGCCCGACCGAAGTGCTGTTGGACGGCCGACCCGTCGATCCCGCCGACTTGACCGGACGCCAGCGGGTGCACGACCTGCTCTTGCTCCTCGTGGCCGAACGTCGAATTCGGCGAGTGGAGGTCATCGACCGGCTGTGGTCCGACAAGGACGAAGCGTCGGGCAACAACAACCTGCGTGTGACGCTGAGCGGGCTCAACAAAGCACTCGAGCCTCACCGGAGTGCAAAAGAGCCAACCTGGTTCGTCCGAACGCCCGGGGAATGGATCGAGTTCGGCGGCGTGGAGCAGCTCTCCCTCGACGCCGACCGGTTCGCTGAACTCCTGGCCGATGCCGAGGCGGCCGATGTCGCGGGGTCGCCCCACGCCGCGCTCGAGGCCTTGTTGGCGGCCTGCGAGCTGTACCGCGGGCCATACCTGGCCGACGGGATCGACACCGACATCGGCTACTACGACCGCATTCGGTTCCGCGGCCAATTCGCCTCGGCGGCGTCACGAGCAGCCGAACTCAGCTCGGCGCGGGGCGACGGTGTCACCGCCGAACGCCTGGGCGTTCGAGCGATCGAGGCCGATCCGCTGAACGAGCGATGCCACCGCGCCGTGGTCCGGGCGCTGGAGCAGCAGAACCGCGCTGGGGCGGCACGCGAAGTGCTCTCGGTGTTCCTCGATGAGCTGACGCAGGCCGGACTCAGCGCGGACGCAGAGACCTCTGCTTTGGCACAACGGCTCGGACTCCCTCCTTCGCCTCAGCCGTGAAGGCTCGAATCGTGACGAGCCTCACGATCTGACGATTTCGAAAAGAGCAGAGCACGGGAATCGTCCAGGTCATCTCGTGGGCCGCAACCGCTGAGCGACTGCGCTGTACGGCGATCTGTGGCCAACTCCCGTGCTGCTCTTCTTCCCTCCTGACCCCAGCGGCGTGGGGCCGTCGATGCCGCCCAAGTGGCTGCCTCGACACCGCCCACTCTCGCCCGGTGGCATTACTCGGGCATTAGCCGCCCACAAACCGGGGCGAAGTTTCTTTCGGATCGAGGTGTCGGCGTCCCTCGCCACGTCATCGAGCGACGCGAAAACGGCGGAGCGTGCACGATCATCACCCATGGTGTGACCGACGCACGCCACCGCCCGCTTGAGCGCGCGACCAAACCACCACGTACTCTTTGTTTCGTGGCTACCAATCCGCTCGCCCAACTGCCAACGGCCGCCGCCGACAAGGAACGCGTCGAACAGACACTGCTCGACGTGGTCCGGATCGACAACGACGAGTACCTCACCGAGATCTCGTCGCATCTGATCAAGGCCGGTGGCAAGCGCCTGCGCCCACTGTTCACGATCGCGTCCGCCGGCGCGTCGCTGCCCGACGGGGTTCCCGTCGACATCGACGTGGTTCGCGGCGGCGTCGCCGTTGAGCTGGTCCACATCGGATCGCTCTACCACGACGACGTCATGGACGAAGCCGAGATGCGCCGCCAGGTGATCAGCGTCAATGCGCGCTGGGGCAACCTCCGAGCCATCCTCTCCGGCGACTATCTGCTCGCCAAGGCGTCGGAGATCGCGGCCGAGCTCGGCAACGAGGTCGCCGGGCTTCTCGCCTCGACGATCGCCGAGTTGTGTCGTGGCCAGGTCGGCGAGTTGCAGACCATGTACGACGTCGCCCGCACCGAGGAGCAGTACTTCCCCTCGATCGCCGGGAAGACCGCCTCGCTCTACGCAGCCGCCTGTCGGATCGGCGGGATCGTCTCGGATCAGCCTCGTGATCACATCGACGCGCTCACCGAGTTCGGCCGGCTCTACGGCATGGCCTTCCAGGTGATCGACGACGTGCTCGACGTCGTCGCCACCGACGAGCAGCTCGGCAAGCCGGCGGGCAACGACATGATCGAAGGCGTCTACAGCCTGCCGGTCATCCACACGCTGGCGTGGCCCGAAGGCGGGCTCTTGAAGGAACTCCTCAAGGACGGCCTGGCGCTCGAAGACCGCCACGCCGCCATCGACATCGTCCGTCGAGGCCCAGGCGTCGAGTCGTCCATGGCCGTTGCTCAGCAGTTCGTCGACGACGCGAAGGCCGTGCTCGCCACCGTGAGCACCAACGACGCGGCGACCGCGCTCGCCGGCGCAGCAGACCACCTCCTCGAGTCAGCCGCCGCCGTCACCACCGGCTGATCGCTGACCTGGTTGGCGACTCGCCAACTCAGAACAACCGAGGCACGACGTTGAGGAGCACGGTCAGGAGGACCGAGCCGATCAGCATCGCCTTCCACGGGAAGAAGACCTGCACGCGCGGCTGTTCCGACGCGCCGTTCGGTGAGCGGTCAACCCGCTCGGCCGCTCGTCGTTCGATGCGTTCGCCGATCGATCGGGCCTGGCGGGGAAACAGGCGCGGCACCACGTTGAGCGCCACCGTCGCCACCACCGACAGCACGATCGACGTCATCAGGAATCCCACCTGCGGGAGTCTCTCACGCCCCCATCCGCTCAGCGGGGTCGGCTGGTGGCCGATGATGGAGAGGTGGCAACGTCCGACGATTCACTGCTGATGCGCTGGTTCGTGCCGTCGGCTCCGGGCCTCTCGCGCCCGACGCGGATCGGCTGGCAACGAACGCTGCTGTGGTTTCGCTGGCTCACGGCGCTGTGGGCGTTCGGCCTCTTCGCCTACGAGATCTGGGACCGCAACCGCCAGGCCACGAAGCTCCCCGTCGCCCACCCCGTGGTCGGTCTGCTCATCACCGGGGCGCTCATCGCCTTCACCGCATGGTTGACCGTTCGCTACAACGCCGACGCCGACACGACGGTGCAGACCGTGCCGATTCTGGCCGAGATCGCGCTCGGCACGGTCGCCCTGCTCGCCGACGTGTGGGTCTACGGCTCGCCCGATCACTCCCAATCGCTCCCCTCCGTCTGGGTGATCGCGGCCATCGTGAACGTCGCCATGATCGCTGGGCAACGATCCGCCGTGTTGACGGGGATCGGGCTGGGGTTGGCTCGCAACGTCGGCTGGTTCCCGTACAAGACGGACGGAATCTGGAGCCTGACCCGCATCGCCACCCTGGTGCTTCTCGCCGTCACGGGATGGATCGCCGGCTACGTCATGCAGCGCATGGGCGAAGCCGATCGCGAGATCACCGCGTTCAAAGCTCGCGAGGAGGTCGCCCGCACGCTGCACGACGGGGTGCTGCAGACCCTCGCCGTGATCCAACGACGAAGCGACGACACCGAACTCGTCGGGCTGGCTCGCACCCAGGAGCACGAGCTGCGGGAGTACCTGTTCGGCGGTTCGACCGTCGACGAGGACATCGCCACCGCGCTCCGTGCCGCAGCTCGGCGCGCAGAGCAGCGAGACGGCATCCGCGTCGAGGTGATCACCGCCCCTGATCTGCCCGCGGGCGCGCCGGACGTGATCCACGCCCTCGGCGGGGCCGTCGGCGAGGCACTCACCAACGCGGTCAAGCACGGCGCGGCAGCCAAGGCGACCGTCTACGCCGAACCCGCCTTCGACGGCGATCACGACGATGCCGTCTTCGTCTCGGTGAAGGACGACGGCTCGGGCTTCGACGAGAGCGCTGTCGTCGAGGGCCAGGGCCTCACCCGTTCCATTCGCGGTCGCATGATCGAGGTCGGCGGTCGAGTCGAAGTCGATGGTCGGCCGGGCCGGGGCGCTGAAGTGCGACTCTACGTATGACGAGATCCCCGAGGGAGACCCGATGAGCAGCTTCTCGAGCCACGTGACCGTCGTGCTGGCCGACGACCATCCAATCTGGCGAAGTGGTGTGCGTGCCGATCTCGGCGAGAACTTCCACGTGCTCGCCGAGGCGGGTGATGCGACCGAGGCGATCGCTGCGATCGAACAGCACAAACCCGATCTCGTCGTCTGCGACCTGCACATGCCGAACGGCGGCGGCATCAAGGTGGCGAAGACCTGTGGCGACACGACGAACATCGTGATGCTGACCGTCAGCGAGGCTGAACGCGATCTGCTCGACGCCGTCGCTGCCGGAGCAAATGGATATCTCGTGAAGTCGACACCACCGGACGAGCTGCGAGACGCACTGTGGCGAGCCGCCAAGGGCGAACCGGTCTTCTCCCCCGCTCTCGCCGGCCTCGTGCTCGGCGAGTTCCGTCGCATGTCGAAAGACTCCGGGCCGACCCAAGCCCTGTCGGAGCGAGAACGCGAAGTGCTGCAATACGTGGCGCGAGGGCACACGTACAAGGAGATCGGCGAGGAGCTCTACATCTCACCGAAGACCGTTGAGAATCACGTCCGCAACATCTTGGGCAAGCTCCACCTCAACCGGAAGCAAGAACTCGTTCGCTACGCCCTCGAGCACGGAATCGAGTAGCAAGGCGGGCGTGACCGAGTCCCACGCTCCCGAACCTCACGTCGACGCGCCCAGCCTCGATGGGTGGACCGCCGCAACCGCGACCCACGAGGGTGAACCCAAGCTCGTCTATCGCGCCGGGTCGGGCCCCTGCGTCATCGTCATCGCCGAGATGCCGGGGATCACGCCGCAGGTCGCCGAGTTCGGCCAGCGACTCGTCGACACCGGCTACTCCGTCGCGATGCCGTCGCTCTTCGGAACCCCGGGCCGACCCCTCTCGAACGGATACGCGGTGCGAACGATGCTCAAGGCGTGCGTGTCGTCGGAGTTCCACGGGTTTGCCACCGGAAAGTCCTCGCCGATCATCACGTGGTTGCGGGCGTTCGCCGCGGCAGAGCACGAGCGATGCGGCGGTCCGGGCGTCGGCGTCGTCGGGATGTGCTTCACGGGTGGTTTCGCGCTGGCCATGATGGTCGACGAGACGGTGGTGGCCCCCGTGCTGAGCCAACCGTCGCTTCCGTTCAGCATCGGGTCGAAACGGGCACGCGACATCGGGGTCTCGCCCGAGGAGTTGCACATCATCAAGGAGCGGGCCGCCGGGGGCTGCTCGGTTCTCGGCCTGCGCTTCACCAACGACGTACTCGTGCGAAGCGATCGGTTCGCCACGTTGCGAGAGGAGCTCGGCGATGCGTTCATCGGCGTCGAGATCGACTCCTCGCCGGGCAACGAACACGGGATCGCGAAGTCGGCCCACTCGGTTCTCACGAACGATCTGGTCGACGAACCGGGCCACCCGACCCGCGATGCCCTCGATCAGGTGCTCGCCTTCATGGCGGATCGCCTCGGCTGAACACCCGCCCCGTCACTGCTGGTGACCATTGACCACCCAGCGTCTGGCCGATGGCCCCCGAATTGGGTAGTCTCTCCCACCGTGGAGATGGACGACCGGGCGGGTCATCCAGCGGCGATGAAAAGGTTGGATTGAGAGTGGCGGACGAAACGATCGTTCAGTTGGCGCACGTCGCCGGACTGACGGCGGGCAAGACCATGCCGCTGATCCCGGGAACCTACGAGTTCGGTCCAAACGACGCCGACGACGAAGGGCTGGGCATCGGCGACCCAACATCGGTGAGCTTCAGCCTCGAGGTGCGCCGGACCGGAGAGGTCGTCCTGACCCCCGGTCAGATCGCCGTCTCCATCGAGGGCCAGCGGGTTTCGTCGCCGGTCAACATCGTTCCGGGCCACACCGTCCAGGCCGGTGCCGACCACTTCGTCCTGCTCGCCGCCGACCCGACCGCCGATCGAGCGCAACGCCCGGTTGCACCCACGTCTCCCATCGTGATCCAGGCTGCCGACACCGGCTCCCCGCGTCGAGGCAAGGGAGTGCTGGTTCTCGCTCTCGTCCTGATCGTGCTCGGCGTCATCCTCGGCTTGTTGGTCGACGATCTCTGGTATCTCCTCGCCGGTCTCGGCATCGTGCTCGGCGTCTTTGGCTGGCTCTGGCGAAACCGCAGCGGCCAACGAGCCAGCGCGCAGCGTGAGGCGAGCATCCAAGACGCCAAGGCCGACCTCGCGTCGTCGCTGATGGCGCGACGGATTGCCGTCGCCCAAGAGCGTCGCTCCGAAGTCGCTGGTCCAGCCGAACTCCTCGGCCTCGGCGCGCTCAGCCCGTCAACAGCCCTCGCGATCGGCGCCGGTGACACCGAGTGGGAGCCGAAGGTCGGACGGACCGAGAGCCTCGGTTGGGACCCTCGGCCGATCATCGACGACTACTCCAGCGTGTCGTCGGTGCCCTTCACCGTCGACCCCGACGCTGGGCCGATCGCACTGTGTGGCCCTCGCTCGGCCACGCTCGCCGTCGCCCGCTACCTCACCGTGGCCGCCATGCACCACTTCGGCCCGGAAGACGTCACGCTCTCATCCGATGACGACTCGGCCTGGTCCTGGGCCGACGATTCGGTTCGCCGGGGAACGAGCGGCTTCGTCGTCGTCGATCGCGACGATCCCGAGGTTCCAGCTCGCGGCATCATCGTGCTCGACGCGGAACAGGCGGTTCCGGTCGGCATCGACCGTGTCGTGCGGGTCACCGAGAACGACGTCGCCCACGCATCCGACGAGGAAGGTCGCCTCTTGGCCGCCGACCTCGTTCCCTACGGTCTCACCGCTCGAGCTGCTGCGACCGCAGCCAGAGCCGTCGTGGTCCAGCACGAGGAGTTGGAACGGATTCGAGCCGCCGAGGCCGAGCGAGAGGAGGCGAACCGCCAAGAGCGCCAGCGATCCAAGCGCGCCGCAGCCGCAGCCCGCCGAGCCGCAGAAGAGAAGGCCGCCAAGGCAGCCAGAGAGGCGAAGGCGGCTCGTGCTGCACGGGCGGCGGCGGAGGCCGACGCCTCATCGGCTCCACTCGCCAATGCCTTTCGGGCGAATCCCGACCGCGTCACCGACGCCGCCACGCTCCACGAAGAGACCGCCCTGCTCGAGACCGACCCGCTCGAGTCCGAACCGCTCGAGACCGAAACGACTCCCGTCGAGCAACTCGGAGCGACGCCTTCCGTCACGGAGGTGATCACCGGTGACGCCGATCCCGCCGAACTCGACGCCGAGGCTCTCGACACCGACACCGAACCGACAGCGGCCATCGCCGAGAGCGCCGCTGAGGCTCCCACCGACGACGTCTTCGTCGAAGACGTGACCCCCGGCAACGCGACGGTCCTGTTCACCGTCGAC
>CALLIQ010000272.1 GCA_938008925.1 uncultured Acidimicrobiales bacterium | reverse complement strand
TACGACCTCAACGCAGGATCCAGCGACGTCACGATCGACTTCAGCGAAGTCTTCGCCGTGGCCGCTGAGGCCGACCCCGATGCCGCTGAGCTCGGACTGTTCGGCGAGTTCTTCGACGAGCCGATCCGAGTCATCACGATCGGCGACACCTCCTACGTGAAGTGGGGCCTGATCACCCTGTTCGCCGGCGGCGACGTCGACGGTGACGTCTGGCTCGAGACCCCGGCCGACGAGTCCGAGGACCTGGCCAGCGGCTTCGGCGGCGGGTTCGGTGGAACCTCCCCAGACGAGTTCCTCTCACAGCTCCGCGACGCAAACGCTGTCGTCGAGGACCTCGGCAGCGAGGACATTCGCGGCAACTCGACGACCCACTACCGAGCGCTCGTCGACACCGCAGCCCTCAGCGAGACGCTGTCGGCCGAAGAGATGGCCGACTTCCAGTCGAACTTCGGTGGTGCCGGCGAAGACGTCGCCTTCCCCATCGACTTCTGGGTCGGCGATGACGGCCTGCTCTACCGCTACGAGATCGACCTCACCGACCCGGCGCTCCTCGAAGACACCGACGGCCTCGAGCGACTGACCATCACCTACGAGATCTTCGACTACGGCGAGGACGTCGGCATCGCCGCACCGCCCGCCGACCAGATCGTGAGCGACGAGCTCCTCGGCGGCTTCGGCAGCTGACGCACTCCGAAGGCAAGACCGGCTGGACCGGCTGGACCTGACAACCGATGAACCATCTCCGTGAACCCCTCGCCCCGCTTCGGGGGTGAGGGGTTCCGGCATGTTGGGGCCGGTTCGGCCAGAATGCGGACATGACTTCCGCCGGTTCGACCGCCGTATCCACCGACCAACTCTCCGACGTGCCAGCGATCGCCCGCATGGGTGTGGTCGGTGCCGGCCAGATGGGCTCCGGCATCGCCGAAGTCGCTGCGAAGGCCGGCGTCGACGTGATCATCGTCGAGGCAAGCGAATCGGCCGCGACCGCCGGCCGGGCTCGCATCGAGAAGTCGCTCGACCGAGCCGTCAAGGCGGGCAAGCTCGACGCATCCGAGGAAGTCGCGATCCTCGATCGTCTGACCTTCAGCTCCGACCTGGAGTCGCTCACCGATCGTGAACTGGTCGTCGAGGCCATCATCGAGAACGAGAACGCCAAGACGGGTCTGTTCCGCCGCCTCGATGAGATCCTCGAAGACGAGCTCGCGATCTTGGCGTCGAACACCTCGTCGATCCCGATCATGAAGCTCGCCATGGCCACTCGCCGGCCCGAGCAGGTCATCGGCATCCACTTCTTCAACCCGGTGCCGGTGCTCCATCTCGTGGAGCTCGTCACATCGCTCCACACGTCGTCGGCGACCCAGGACCGGGCGGCGGCGTTCTCCGGCAACCAACTGGGCAAGCGGGTGATCCTGTCGAAGGACCGAGCCGGGTTCATCGTGAATGCCCTGCTGATCCCCTACATCCTCTCCGCTGTCCGGATGTTCGAGTCGGGCTTCGCCTCAAAAGAAGACATCGACCAGGGCATGGTCACCGGATGTGCGCATCCGATGGGTCCACTGGCCCTGGCCGATCTGATCGGACTCGACACCACCAAGGCGGTCGCCGAGTCGCTCTATGAGGAGTTCAAGGAGCAGCTGTATGCGCCGCCCCCACTGCTCGCCCGCATGTGTGAAGCCGGACTCCTCGGCCGCAAGAGCGGCCGAGGGTTCTACGACTACGAACGGCGGAGCTGACGCCCGGGAACGGCGGAGCTGACGCCCGGGAACGGCGGAGCTGACGCCCGGGAACGGCGGAGCTGAGGCCCGGAGAGCCGGAGCTAGTTCCGGCTCAGCTGCATCATCAGACGCAGCACGTACCAGAACATCGTCATCAGCGAGCTGAACAGCGCAACGGCGGCGCCGACGTGGGCCCATTCGGGGTAGGTCCGGATGACGCTTTGCGTCTGGTAGAGGATCGACATGCCGGCGAGGGCGATCATCGCCACGCTGAAGATGATGCCGAGCTCGAAGCCGAAGATGGCACCGGCGACGATCAAGCCGATCGCTGCGAGGAAACCCCACATCACGATCGGACGCAGGAAGCTGAGGTCACGCCGGGTGACGAAGGCGACGGCGGTGAGGCCGGCGAATCCGATCAACGTGATGACGACGGCGTTGGCGACGAGCCCGCCCCCGTACTGCGGCGAGTTGAACGCCAAGTAGAGGAACGGGGCGAAGATCAACGCCTCGGCACCGGCGATCAAGAACAGGCCGCCGTACTGTGCGCCGGCGTTGTCGATCTGGTGGGTGAGCTTGCTGGCAAACCAGTTGATGGCGATCACGCCACCCATCAGGAGCAGCCATGCGGCGCCACCTGCACCGATGAAGAAATCGAACATCGCCTCGGCGATGCCGCTCATGAACAAGAAGGCTTCGATGGCGACGAACGCCGCCACAGCCAGGGCGAGATGTTGGTAGACGCGGACGATGAACGCCGACCGAACCTCGTCGGGAGCGTTGATCACCGGGTTC
>CALLIQ010000271.1 GCA_938008925.1 uncultured Acidimicrobiales bacterium | reverse complement strand
CTTCCGAAAGCGGGCGGTCGAGGCTGCTGCGGTCGTCGAAGCAGATCTCCGCTCGGGCACCGCAGACCTCGAGCGACTCATCGACGACAATCGCCGCCATCCCGTCGTCAAGGCGAACATCGCTCGCATCGACCGCGCTGGACGCAAGGGAGGCTCGACCGCCGGGGAAGCATCGGCCACAACCCTCGCCGATGCGCTCGCTGGCGCATGGCCAGACCGAGTCGCCATGGCACGAGCCGATCGGCCGGGCGTGTTCTTGATGGCGGCGGGCAGAGAGGTCGGCCTCGGGCGTGACGACCCGCTGCAGGGAGCGCCGTTCATCGTCGTGGCGACCGCGACCGGTGACACACCGACGGCGCGGGTCCGCACCGCGCTCGCCCTCGATCGCGCTGCCGTGCTCGAGGTCTGCGCCGACCGGATCGAGTGGCACGACGAGGTCGATTGGGACGACCGCACGGGCCGCCTGCGCTCCGAACGGGTGCAGCGCCTCGGTGCGATCGCCCTGCATCGCGAGCCGAACCACTCACCGAGCCCGGAGGCGATTCAGCGCGGTCTCCGGCGAGCGATCGCTCGGCGCGGCGTCGATCTGTTCCACTGGCCCGACCGGGCCCGTGAGCTACGCACGCGGCTGGCCTGGCTCCACGCTCAGGATCCGGACACCTGGCCCGCGGTCGATGATGACGGTCTGGTGGCCGACCTCGAGTCGTGGCTCGACCTCGATCGCGTGCGTAACCCGAACGACCTCAAGAAGCTGTCGATCACGAACGGGCTGATGACCAGGCTCGACGCAATCGATTGGCGCTTGCGCAACGCACTCGACGAGATGGCCCCGACCGAACTCCCCCTGCCCGGTGGGGGCACCGCCAGAGTCGACTATGAATCTGGTCGACCGGTGTGGGCGGTTCGAATCCAACGCCTGTTCGGCCTCGATCGACATCCCACGGTTGGCCCAAACGCCACACCGGTCACGATCGAGCTCCTCTCCCCCGCCAATCGGCCGGCGCAGACGACGAACGATCTGCCCGGCTTCTGGCGAGGCAGCTACGCAGCGGTGCGAACCGATCTTCGCGGTCGCTACCCGAAACACGACTGGCCCGAGGACCCGACGACCTCCTGACCCCATCAAGGTGGGGCGGTCCGAACGGCTCATGACGACTGGTCACACGCCTCTTCGACGGCCAGACGCAGACCCGTACCGTCGGTTCCATGGCAAAACACACGGGCGGATCTGTCTTCAGCGCGGCGAGGTTCGTCCTCGTCGCGTCGCTGGTCGCCCTCTCACTGATCGCTTCCACGCTCTCGACGACAGCCCCTGTTGCCGCTGAGCTCACGAACGACGAGCGACTCTTCGAAACCCAGGCCCAGAACCAGTGGGGTGTCGACGGGCTCGACCCCGGCTCAGGCAACTTCCAGTACTTCTCCCCCGTGTTCGCCCTCGAAGAAGTCGGCGATCTGATGATCACCGGCGGCAAGTTCCTGACGGTCACCAACGGTGTCCAGTCCGTCGACCAGCCCTATCTCGCAGCGTTCGACGTCGCCTCGGGCGATTGGGTCTCCTCCTTCGATCCGGCCGTGACCTGGTCGGTCTTCGACCTCGCGTCCGACCCGGCTCGCAACCGCGTCTTCGTCGGTGGCGAGTTCCCCTCGGTCAATGGCGACACCGCCGCCGCTGGGTTCGCCGCTCTCGATCCCCGAACCGGCGAGCTCGACCCCGCCTTCGACGTGCGGGTCGGAACCTTCGGCGGTGCCCAGCCCCGCGTCCACGCTCTCCAGGTGTCGGATGGCTACCTCTACATCGGCGGCTTCTTCAGCTGGATCCAGGGCGCCGATGGCGAACAGGTGACCGCGAGCCGTCTCGCCCGCGTCTCGCTCGCGACCGGCGAAGTCGATGCGGACTGGACTCCGACCGTCTCGGGCGGCTCGGTCTGGGAGCTCGTCGTCGATGAGACCCGTGACCGCGTCCTGATCGGCGGCACCTTCACGCTCGTCAACAACACCTCGACGGCAGCCTTCGCCATGGTCGAAGTCGATGACGGGACGCTCAGCGACTACGACACGGGCTTCGGGCTCTACTACTTCGGGCAGGGCACGTACAGCTTCGCCAGCGCCATGGCCGTCACCGACGATCGCCTACTCATCGGCGGTCAGCGGCATCGGCTCCTCGTCACCGACCTCGACCTCAACGTCTTGTCCGTACACGTCACGAATCGGTACAACGCGGCGAACGCCGGCCGCGGTGGCGACATCCAGGCCATCGAGGTCTCCGGTGACGTGGCGTTCATCGCCTGCCACTGTTGGGGCCAGATCAACCGTGAGCTCACCGACAAGACGCCGACGTCTGAATTCACCGACGTGCGAAGCACCTACGCCGTCGACGTCAACACCGGTGACCTGATCGAGTGGTTCCAGCCGGACTTCAGCGGCACCTCCGGACCATGGGCGCTCGCCGTCGACCGAGATGATTGCCTCTGGGTCGGGACCGACGCAGTGCAGGCCGGCCAGCGCGCCGCCCGCGGTGTCGTCAAGCTGTGCGAGACCGAAAACCTCGCCGCCCGCTCGGGTGTCACCGCGACGCTCAGCAGCACGAGCGGAGCACAGAGCGACGCCGCCGAGAACGCCCTCGACGGCGACTACCGCACCAACGCACCAATCGCAGACTTCGCTGTCTCGCTGCCCGAGGACACACCCCACATCGACATCGATCTGGGCGCGCTGCGCGATGTCGACGACGTCATTCTCTGGGCCAGGACCGACGCGCAGCGCGAAGACCTTCGCAACATCCACATCTGGGCTTCGGCATCACCGTTCACCACCGCCGACTGGACCGAGCTCCGGGCCGATCCAAACGTTGCCGAAATCGCCAGGGTCGGTGACCACGGCTCCAAGCGCACGATGACGCTCGGCGTGAATCGTCAGGTCCGCTACATCCGTGTCGAGGTCGACTTCACCGACACCGGCGCTCCGGACGAGCTGCAGTTCGCCGAGATCGCCGTGACCGGCCAGGACGCACCGCCGGCACCGACGATGACCCTGATCTCGACCTTCCAGAGTCGCGATCGAGTGGTGTTGAAGTGGGACCCGAAGGGCCCCGTCGAGATCAGCCGTGACGGCGCCGTCATCGGCACCGACAGCGACGGTTGGTTCACCGACACCGGACTCACCGCCGGCACCACCTACACCTACGTCGCCACCACGCCCGATGGCCTGACGGCGACCGTCACCGCCTCGACCAACCCCTAGGTGACCAGCCCCTCGTTTGGGGCAGCATCGGTAGAAACAACTGGGCCGGTTGAAACAGCTGGGCCGGTTGAAGCAGGGCCGGCCGGATCGAGCTGGCGCTCAGCGGTCGGCCATGAAGCGGTCGAGGACATTGCGAGTGATGCGGTCGACGAACGGGTCGCCGGCCGCCAGGCCGTGCGCCCACTCGGTCGTACCGGCGTTGAACACCTCGCCGTCTCCCTTGCGGAAGCTGGCCATCACCGCATGGCCTCGACTCAGCCGGGCGATGCCTGCGTCATCGGACCGGTCGTACGCGATCTCTGCCAGCACCTCCGGACGCTCGGGCGGGATCACCGGGTCGAACGGGCTGCGAGGCGGCTCGAACAGCGTGGCCGGCGTGAACGCGATGATCTCGAGATTCTCAGGGACGCCGACCCCACCATCGGGCGACGGTAAACCGTCGTCGTCGAAACGGATCGGGCAGCCGTCGTTCTCATAGCCGAGGAGGGGAACGTCGCCGCCAAAGGCATCGCCGTAGTAGAGGTCGCTGCCTTCGAGGGCCCAGTGTTCGTCGCGGTAGACCGTGTAAGCAGCGGTGCCTCGGGCCACGCACATCACGATGCGGTGGTAGCCGCCGTACAGGAAGGACAGCCCCGTCACCTCGGCCTCGGGTCGACCGAAGGCGGGGTGCGACCACAGGTGGGTTGCATCACCCCGGGTGCTTGGGTCGGCCCACAAGGGATCGTTGGCTTCACCATTCCACTTGTGGGCGATGAGCGTGTCGCCGTCGTCCTCCCACCGGACCTTCCAGTAGCCGGTGTTGCCGGAGAAGACGGCGAGGTTGCCGCCGCCCTCGACGAAGGCGTCGAGTTGCGCTCGCTGCGGACCGGACCAGTACTCGCTGTGCCCCACCAGAATCGCGGCGCGGTAGCCACCGAGCACATCGTCGGCCCGTTCGAAGTCGTGGTCGGTGATCACGTCGATCGCATACCCGGCCGTCTCGGCCCATTCGACGAAACGATGCTCCCACTTGCCGATGAAACAGGCCGAGCCGTCATAGGCACTCGGTCGGTGCTCCTTCACGAACTCCCGGTTGCCCGGGAAGGCCAGTTCGCCGACGGGTCGGATGTCGATGTTGACCAGCCGGGGCGCTCCGGCCGGCGGATCGAACAACGCCTGGGCGTATGGCCGCAGACGAGACAGCCGACCGATCGCGCCACGCAGCGACGCCTCACCGTCGAGACGTCCGGACTGGAGCCCGTCCACGTCGGCGTAGCTGTTGGCCCCACCCCAGTAGTTGTAGGACTGGTAGGTGTTGGTGTTGAGCACGAGCACGGCGTCGGCTCGACGATCGCTCGCCGCACGAACGCAGACGAAGTGTCGGGTCGACTCGCCGTGGTGATCACGCAGCTCGAGGTCGTAGTAGCCACTCGTCCAGTCATCGCCGATGGCGAACTCGAACCCGACGGGCCAGCCACAACCGTTCATGTCAGGCCGATCGGGGATGTTCAGAACCTCGGCGTCGATGCCGTCGAGGTTCGAGACCGTGGTCACCTCCGCGCCGAGGCGACGAATGGTCAGCGAACAGGGGCCGTCAGCGCTGATGTGGAGACCGACCGTGTCGCCGGGCTCTGCGCTCACCACCGACGGGTAGAACCAGGGTCCGCCCGCCGTCGAGTCGCCGACCCGGTTGGTCACGACGACACCAGGGCTCGCAATGCGGCGGCGGTTCGCTCGATCGACTCTCGGTGGAGATGCTCGTGCTTGGTGTGCGCGACCGTCGGATCGCCGGAGCCGAAGTTGGTCGCGGGGATACCGAGCTCGGCAAAGCGAGCAACGTCGGTCCATCCGAGCTTCGCTCGAACCTCGACCGGTGTGCCGGTGCCGTAGCCATCGCGCAGCTCGGCGAGCAGCGGGTGGGTCAGCGATGGAGGGCAGGCGGCTGACGAGTCGAGGACGTTGACCTCGTCACCGCCTTCCGGGCCGACTTCGACATGGGGGGCGACGAGCTCCCTCAGAAACGCCTCGGCCTCGGCGGCCGAACGATCGGGTGCGTAGCGATGGTGGATCCGAACCGCCGCACGATCGGGGACGACGTTGCCAGCCACGCCACCTTCGACGTGCACCGCCTGCACCGCCTCGCGGTATGTGCAGCCGTCGATGGTCGGCGTGCGGGCCTCGTACTCCTCGAGCGCAGAGAGCAAGCCGCCGAGACGATGCACCGCGTTTCGTCCCATCCACGGCCTCGCGGTGTGGGCTCGAGCACCGGCGAGCACGACCTCGATGCGCATCGCTCCCTGGCAGCCAGCTTCGATCGTGCCGTCGGTCGGCTCGCCGAGAATCGCGCAATCGCCGACGAGGAGATCGGGACGTACTTCTGCCAGCTCGCGCAGACCGTTGTGTTCTTGAGCGACTTCCTCTCGGGCGTAGAACACGAAGCTGAGATCGACGCGGGGCTCGGTCACCGTTCTGGCGATGTCGAAGAAGCAGGCGAGGCCGCCCTTCATGTCGGCGGAACCCAGGCCCCACATCGTGTCGCCCTCGATGCGGGCCGTCGCGTTCGAGCCCCCTGGCATCTCGGGGTCGTGGGCCACGGGCACGGTGTCGGTGTGGCCGGCCAGGATCAAGCGCTGGTCGTGGCCGAGCGAGGTACGGGCGACGAGGTTGTCACCGACTCGCTCGACGTCGAGGTGATCGCATGCTCGGAGCTCACCCTCGAGCCAGTCGACGAACGGCGCCTCCTCGAACGAGACGGAAGGTCGATTCACGAGATCGGCGGTCAGTGCGAACACGTCGGTCATCGACCCGACACTACCGCTCGCACCCCGCCATCTACCGTGTCGAGATGGTGAGTCGCCCGCCAACGCCCGCCTCGATCACCGCCCGACTTCTCGCTGCGGTCGGCCTCCTGATCGGGGTGATCGTTGCCGTGCCCGGCCCAGCCGATGCTGGCGAGGTCAACGGTGGCCGCTTCCCGACGGAGGAGACCTTCGTCGACCAGGCCTACCAAGACATCCTTCGGCGCGGGCCAGACGCCGGCGGACTGACGTTCTGGGCCGAGCGAATGCGGAACGGCGAGGCGCCGGAGACGCTCATCGAGAACCTCATCACCTCACCCGAGTTCGACGGCACGATCGCTCCCATCGTCCGGTTGTATCGATCGATCTTCGACCGGCTCCCCGACCGGACCGGTCTCGAGTTCTGGGTTGGGCGCTACCGAGCGGGACAGCCGCTCGAGTCCATCGCTCAGGCGTTCCTCGACGGCGCCGAGTTCGAGGCGCTCGCCGGAGCGGCCAGCACCGACGAGGTGGTCGAAGCGGTCTACGGCCGATCGCTCGGGCGGACTCCCGATGCGGAAGGGTTGGCGTTCTGGCGCGGCGAGATCGACGCCGGCCGACGCACGCTACCCGGGTTCGTGGCCCTGGTTTCGGAGTCGTCGGAGCATCGAGCGCTCCGCAATGGTGAGGTCGTCACCACACTGATCTTCCTCGGTCTGTTGCAGCGCTTGCCCGAGCCCGGCGGGCTCGAGTTCTGGAGCGGCGAGGTCCAGGACGGACTCCCGATTCGCGAGTTCGCTGCCGCCGTCATGGCGCTTCCCGAGTACCAGGGTCGCTTTGCCACCCCGCCGACGATCGCCACCGAGATCGTGGCGACCGGTCTGGTGATCCCGTGGGACATCGAGTCGTTGCCGACCGGCGAGCTGCTCGTCACCGAGCGACGAGGGGCGTTGATCATCATCGAGCCCGACGGAACCCAGCGATCGCTCAGCGCAGACGTGTCCGACGTCTTCTCGAGCGGTGAGACCGGGATGATGGGGCTCGCCGTCGACCCCGACTTCGACACGAACCGTCGGATCTACACCTGCCAAGGCCACACGTCGCCGAGAGAGATCCAGGTGATCGCGTGGACCCTCGACGCCGGGCTCACCACCGCGACTCGCGTCGCCGACCCGCTCGTCGGTGGGCTGCCGATCGTGACCGGACGCCACGGCGGCTGTCAGCTCGAGTTCGATGCGGTCGGCAGTCTCTTCGTCGGCACCGGCGATGCTGCGACCGGCTCCCACCCACAGAACCTCGCGTCCCTCGGCGGGAAGACGCTCCGAGTCGATCCCGCAACGGGCGGCCCTGTGGCCGGCAACCCGTTCATCGACTCGACCAACCCGGCGACGCAACTGATCTACACCTACGGCCACCGCAACGTGCAGGGGCTCGGACTGCGCCCCGGCACCAACGAGATGTGGTCGGTCGAGCACGGGCCGAGCGTCGACGACGAGGTGAACCGCCTCGTCGCTGGCGCGAACGCCGGCTGGAATCCGGTGCCCGGCTACAACGAGTCGGTCTCGATGACCAACCTCGGACTGCCAAACGCCGATCCCGCCGAATGGTCGACGGGGTCACCGACGCTCGCCCTCGC
>CALLIQ010000270.1 GCA_938008925.1 uncultured Acidimicrobiales bacterium | reverse complement strand
CGCGCCCCAGGGCTTCTTGTAGGCCTCGGTGTATCGCTCGAGTTGGTTGTCGAGGAAGCCCAGCTGCCCGAGCCCGCGATCGTCATCAGAGCCCGGCAGGATTCGCAGGACGGCGGCCTCGCCGTGAACCGTCGGGACCGTCACGACGCGAATGTCGATCTCACCGTCGACGACCTGCACGGTCATCCGCCCGTCCTGAGGCAGCCGGCGCTCGGCGATGTCGATGTCCGCCATCACCTTGATGCGGCTGATGATTCCCGATTGCAGCGACCTCGGCGGCGACATCGCGTCGGAGAGCACGCCGTCGACCCGGAAACGGATTCGCAGGTCACCCGATGTCGGCTCGATGTGGATGTCTGACGCTCGTTCCTGGGTCGCCTTCGAGATCAAGATGTCGACGAACTGGACGATCGGGGACTCTTCGCGAATCGGCTGGTTCTGAGGGACGACCGCTTCGATCGTGTTGGCGAGCGACTCGCCGACAGCGGCCTGAATCGCCTCCTGGACTCTCGTGTCGCTGTGCTCGAGATCATCGATGGCGGCGAGAATCTGGGCACCTTCGGCCATCACCGGCACGACCTGTTGGCCCAGGATGCTCCGGATGTCGTCGAGAGCGAGCACGTCGGCCGCGTTGGTCATCGCGACGACGATCTTGCCGTCGCGCCGGAAGACGGGCAGTGCTCGGTGTCGCCTGGCCATCGAGATCGGCACTCGTTGGGCCAGCTCGGTGTCGACCGAGTGGTCGGCAAGGTCGATGAACTCGAATCCGAACTGAACAGCGAGCGCCTGCAACAGCTCGCGTGCGGTCACCATCTCCTCGTCGATCAAGACGTCGCCGAGCCGGCGGCCCGATGAACGTTGAAGATCGAGCGCGTGATCGATGTCGTTCTCGCTCAAGATGTCGAGGTCGACGAGAACCTCGCCGAGCCGTCGTCGGGTCGCGACGGTGGTGGTCGGTGCCATGGCTCGCAGCTTCGGCTGAATCGCTCGCACTATGAGCCGTCGCGTCGAGTGCCCGCGAGCGAAGGCTCACGGTCGGCTCGCACCGACCGAAGCTACGGATCGTCTCGCTTCCAATCGGCGAGATCGAGGAGTCGAGATGACAAATCAGGACTGGGCCGGCCTCGACGATGACGGTCGAGCATGGCTGAGCCAAACACTCGGCGCGCCGCGGCCGGACACTGTGATGGACACGGCGCCGCGGTCGGACACGGCGCCGCGGTCGGACACGGCGCCGCGGTCGGACACGGCGCCGCGGCCGGACACAGCGCCGCGGCGGGACACAGCGCCGCGGCCGGACACAGCGCCGCTTGCAGAGACCGGGCTGCCGCCAGCCGTTGCCCTCGACACGCTCGCAACCAGCTCTGTCGCCCCTCCCGCCGTCGCCCCGCCTTCCGGGACGCCCACGGGTGCGCAGTCGCCCTCGAGCCAGCGGCCGATCGGTGGCACGACCCCAACCGCCCCTGCGTCTCCCGGGTCGGCGGTTGATCAGGCCCGCACACCGCTCGGACGCCTCCTTGCACTCACCGCCGCGCTCGGCGGTAGTGATCTCCACCTCTCCGTCGGGGCGCGACCTCACATTCGGCTCCACGGCCGCCTCCGCCCCATTCGGGAGGGCGGCGTCGTCGAAGCATCGGAGCTCGAGCCGTTCTTGCTCGGTTTGTTGAACGACAGCCAACGGCGGACCCTCCTGGAACAGGGCGACCTCGATGCTGCCCTCGAGACCCCGACCGATCAGGGACTGGCTCGATTCAGGGCGAGCATGTTCCGCCAATCGAACTCGCTCGCCGCAGCGTTTCGCTTCGTTCCCGCATCGACCCCGAAGCTCGATCAGCTCGGCCTACCGACCAGCGTGCTGCGCTTCGCCGACCTCGATCACGGCCTCGTGATCGTGGCTGGGCGAACCGGTTCGGGAAAGTCGACGACATTGGCCGCCATCGTCGACCACGTGAATCGGACCCGTGCATCGCACATCGTGACGATCGAAGATCCGATCGAGTATCGACATCAGCAGGGCCGGTCCGTCATCCAGCAACGCGAGGTCGGCGTCGACACGGTCGGATTCGCGACGGCCATTCGCCATGCGCTTCGTCAGGATCCGGATGTGATTCTCCTCGGGGAGCTCCGTGATCTCGAGACGATCGGCACCGCGTTGACCGCAGCCGAGACCGGGCACCTCGTGCTGGCGACGTTGCACAGCGGTGACGCCGCTGGAGCGATCCATCGCATCATCGACGTGTTTCCGGCGGAGCAGCAGGCGCAGGTTCGCTCGCAGCTCTCGTTGTCGTTGCAGGGCGTGGTCTGCCAAGAGCTCGTTCCCGTGAGCGAGGAACGCCAGGTTCCGGTCACCGAAGTGCTCGTCGCCACGGGCGCCGTCCGTCATCTCATCCGCGACGACAAGGTGCACCTGCTTCAGAACGCGCTCGAAACGGGGGCGACCGAAGGGATGCACACCATGGAGCAGTCCCGCGAAGCCCTGCGACAGAGCATGAGCGGAGTCGGCGAATGGTGACCGGCCTTCGTGAAAGGGTCAACGCTCGGTCGTCGGGTGCTTCCAGTCCTCAGAGTTCGGCGAGCTCACCACCCACTGCAGAACTCAAGGCCGACGAGACGCCCTCGATCGCGTCGTACTCGTATGAGGGGATCAACGCAGACGGGGCGATCGAGGCGGGAGAGCTTTTCGCCACATCCGAGCGCGAAGTCGTCGAGCGAATCCGGCGTCTCGGCCTTCGCCCGACGTCCGTCAAGCGGTCCAAACCGTCGATCTTCGAGCGCGAGTTGTCGATTCCGGGCCTCGGCCCACGGGTCAAGCCAGCGGAGCTGGCGGTCATGGCCCGCCAGTTCTCCACGATGGTGAGCGCGGGCATCCC
>CALLIQ010000269.1 GCA_938008925.1 uncultured Acidimicrobiales bacterium | reverse complement strand
TTCGTCGTCGCCGCCCAATCCGGGCACGGCGCCGCAGGCGGTGGCACTGAGCGAGGCAGCGAAGACGAGAGCGAGCGCGCGGAGCGGTCGCCGGTGGTGGTTCGACATGTAGGGGTTCCCTCCCGGTATGCGGCCGGATCGCCCTGACCAGACCGTGGGGGAGAAGCTAACGACCGGTCGTTAACCAGCGAGAAACCGGCGTGATCAGTGGGTTTCGGCGCCGAGGAGAGCGTCAGCCGTCGCGCCAGGTGTCGACCGTGTGCTCATCCAGTTCCTGCAAGTCGGGGGGTGGAGCGACACCGGGTCCGGTCGGCACGGTGATCCAACCGCCATCCATCTCCAGATCGGGCCAGGGATCGACGGCCAGCCAGCGCCTCGCCGGCGACACGTCGCCCGTGACCGAGAATCCGTCGACGCCAGCCACTGCAGCGAGGGCGTGTCGACCGAGGCCGCATTCGAGCATGCCGCCGGCGGCCGCGGCGAGACCCTGCTCCGCTGCCCAGTCGAGGAGCTCGAGTGCGGCGGCGATGCCCCCGAGCTTCGGCGGCTTGATCACCACGCCGGTGAGCGCTCCACGGTCGGCGAGCTCGTCAGCATCGTCTGCGGTCTCGATCGACTCGTCTGCCAGTACCGGTACCGGTGTCGCCTCGACGAGGTCGATCGCTGCGTCGAGGTCGGCCGGATCGAAGGGTTGCTCGACGGCATCGAGTTCGGCGTCGTAGGCGAGCTCGGCGAGGGAATCGACGTGCTCGGCTTCGAACGAACCGTTCCCGTCGATCTGGAGCTCGATCTCGTCGAAACGATCCCGCACCGCCTGGACGATCGCGAACGACTCAGGCGTCGCCTTCAGCTTGATCCGGCCATAGCCATCACCGACGAGCCGCTCGACAGCGGCCAGCGTCGCGTCGGTATCGCCGAGGCCGACGACGGCACCGGCGGGGACGCGGGTCGTTGCGACGCCGAGCCATGTTGCGAGCGACTCGTCACGTCCTCGGAGCCAGAGGTCGAGGTGCGCCATCTCGATCGCAGCGGCCGCCATCGGGGCCTCTGACGCATCGACGGGCTCATCGGTCGTGAGTGCGGCGAAGGCGCCCCGAGCCCATTCGCGGGTGTAGGTCGCTTCGTTGAGCGCGCTGCACTCGCCCCAGCCCTCGTTGCCGTCGGCATCGGTGAGGCGAACGATCACGAGTTCACGGTTGGTCGCCGGATCGCGATCATGCGCTGCGCCGAGACGGTCTCTGGTGGGGAGGGAGATCAGCCGGACCTCGATCGACGTCTCCACGTCGTATGCATCGATCGGCTCGTCCCCGGCGGTCATGGCCTCACCGTAACCAGGAGGGTCGCGCCGCGACCTCATCCGTCCGACTCGATGGGCCTGGTCCATCAACGAAGCCCACGGCCCGACCCCATTGGTGACGACTCGGGCGGCCTACGCTCGCCCCATGACGTCCAACGAAGGTGCCGATCAGACCAGCGATGCCGAGACGGTCGAACCGCCCGTCGAAGCGCCGGACAAGACCGGTTTCACCACCGCGAAGTCCCTGGTGCTGGTCAACACCGGCCACGGCAAGGGCAAGTCGTCGGCCGCGTTCGGTACGGCGATGCGAGCCGTCGCTCGTGACTGGCCCGTCGGCGTCGTGCAGTTCTTGAAGAGCGGTGACTGGAACGTCGGTGAGGAGAAGGTGCTCCGAGAGCTCGGCGTGCAGTGGTTCGCCGCCGGCGACGGGTTCACCTGGAACTCCGAGGATCTCGACGAGAGCCGGGCCCTGGCTCAGGGTGCATGGGCGAAGGCGAAGGAACTGATCGCCGCCGGCGATCACCGCCTCATCGTGCTCGACGAGATCAGCTACGCCATGACCTGGGAGTGGATCGACGTGGCCGATGTGGTCGCAACCCTCACCGGCCGCAACGAGTCCGTCAGTGTCGTCCTCACCGGACGCGACATGCACGAAGACGTGATCGAGGTCGCCGACACGGTGACCGAGATGGTCAAGATCAAGCACGCGTTCGACAAGGGGATCATCGCCAAGAAGGGCATCGACTACTGATCTCGAAGCTCTTCCTCCTCGGCGGAGCCCGATCGGGCAAGTCGACGCTCGCCGAAGAGGCAGCCGCTCGGCTCGCAGCCGACGGCGACCGGCCGGTGACGACCGTCGTGACCGCGGTCGCGTTCGACGACGAGATGGCCGCTCGCATCGAGCGTCATCGTCGAGATCGTCCGGCCGGGTGGAACACCGTCGAAGCCCCGGAAGAACTCGTCGCTGCCGTCGAGGCGGTGCCGGACGACACCGTGTTGTTGCTCGACTGTGTGACCGTTTGGCTCGGCAATCTGATGGTGCGGGGCGACGACGCTGGAGCGATCGAAGCGTCCGGTGCTTCGCTCGCCCGAGCGATCGCAGCGCGCAACGGACCAGCGATCGTCGTGAGCAACGAGGTCGGCATGGGCATCGTGCCGGGCGACCCGATGAGCCGGGCCTTTCGTGATCTGCAGGGGCGGGTGAATGCCGCCCTCGCTGAATCAGTCGACGACG
>CALLIQ010000268.1 GCA_938008925.1 uncultured Acidimicrobiales bacterium | reverse complement strand
AACCTCTGATCCCGAGCGATCGCTCGGCGAGCGGTCTCCCCATTCTCTTCTGGAGATCGTCTCTTCTGGAGATCGCTCTTCGGGAGATCGTCTCTTCTGGAGGTCGCCTCCTCTGGCACCCGTTCCGTTGCTCACGCAATCGAAGCGGGTGCCAGAGACGTTTTCCGGGCTACTCGGCTTCCCGCCTACTCGTCAGCGGGTTCCTCTTCGATCGATTCGACCGGTTGCTCCTCGTCGGCCGGTTCTGTTGGGGCCGGCTCTGTCGGAGCCGGTTCCGAGTCGACCAAGGGGTCGGCGTCACTCGATCCGTCGTCGCTGCACGCCGCAACCGTCATGGCGACAGCGATTCCGAATGCTGTGGCTCTGGCGAGCCGACGTCGATGGGGCGATGAGCTGATCGGTCGAGATGCGGATTCGGGAACACACGCAGTGGTTGCCATTGTTTGAGGGCCTCCTGCCGAGATCACTCGGCGTCGAAGCCCACGCCGAGACCAGGCTGACACGGTCCTCATCGCAACGGGGGTCGCGGCCGACAGTTCTGTATGACCCTCACCCGGCGTTCGGCCCGGAACTGCAACACTCGCATGGTGCATCGCCTTGCGGGCCTCCTCGCCCTCGCCCTCGTCGCTGCTGCCTGCATCACGGGTGAGCGCCCGGTTCTCGTCGACGAAACGGTGCCGACGGAAGACTCCACTTCCGCGGTGACCATCGGCGACCAAGCCGGCGTCGGAGAAGAGAGCGCAGAGACGGTTCCGACCGACTCGTTGCCCCTCTCCGAACCCGATCCGAGTCTCCCCGCCCGAGCGCTCATCACGCCGACGGGTGTCGTCGTTCCCGTCCTCGAGACCACCGATGAGCACTACGCGATCACCACGCCGTGCGGCGGCACCTCGACCCTGGTGTGGGGAACGCCGATTCGCACCGCGACCGTCGCCATCGACCCCGGTCACGGAGGCGATGAGTCCGGCGCCGTCGGACCGAATGGGCTGAAGGAGAGCGACCTCAATCTCGACGTCGCTCGCCGGATGGCGCGCATCCTCGAGCGCGAGGGAATCAGCGTCGTCCTGACCCGCACCGCCGACTACCGGGTGCCGCTCGCCGTGCGAGCCGAGATCGGCAACCGACTCGAGTCAGAGATCATGATCTCGATTCACCACAACGCACCGAACGGCGCCGACTCGACCGAGCCAGGTACCGAGGTGTTCGTCCAGTCGGGGTCCGCCGAATCGGCCCGCCTCGGTGGCCTCATCCAAGAAGAAGTGGTCAACGCGCTGAGCCTCTTCGAAGACATCGAGTGGACGACCGCCAATGGAGCGGGTGCCATCGCGGTGCTCAACAGCGACGGCGAGGACGCCTACGGCATGATCCGCCGTCCCGAGATGCCGGCCGTGCTCGCCGAGCTCGGCTACCTTTCGAATCCCAGCGAGGCCGCGCTGTTTCTCACCGAGGACTATCGCAACGTCGCAGCCCAGGCGATGGCCGATGCCGTGGTGCGTTGGCTCGAGACCGACGATCCCGGTTCCGGCTTCGAAGACGACCGCACCTTCAACCCGAGCGGCGGCACCGGCGGGTCGATCGGCTGCGTCGACCCCGCTCTCGAGTAGCGAAACCTCCGTCCGAAAGGGGTCTGACCCCGCCGAGAACAACGGTTGACCGCACAAGAGACGCGGCCTCGGGTCGGTGGCCCGTCGGGCCGCTAGCTTCAACGGAGTGCGAGCGCTTCTCTCCGTTTATGACAAGTCCGGCATCCCCGAATTCGCTGGGGCACTCCATGCATTGGGAGTGGAGCTGATCTCCTCCGGGGGCACCGCCAAGGCGATCGCAGCCGAGGGTATCCCCGTCATCGACATCGCCGAGTTCACCGGCGTACCCCCGATCCTGGGGCACCGAGTCGTCACGCTGCACCCAAAGGTGCATGGCGGAATCCTGGCCGATCGGCGCGATCCGGCTCACGTCACCGACCTCGAGGTGAACGACATCGGGCTGATCGACATCGTCGTCGGCAACCTCTACCCCTTCGGTGCCGATCCGTCGACGTTCGACCACTCGGCGAACGCGTCGTCGACCGATCTGATCGATATCGGCGGGCCGACGTTGCTGCGGGCCAGCGCAAAGAACCACGAGTTCGTCACGGTGCTCGTCGACGCCGCTGACTTCGAGCCGGTGCTCGAGGAAATCAAGGCGGGCTCGAGCACCACCCCATCGACCCGTCGGCGCCTCGCACGCAAGGCCTTCGCTCACACCGCTGCCTACGACGCCGCGATCGTGAGCTGGTTCGACGAAGAAGCGCTCGCGCTCGATGCCGAACCAGACCCGCTTCCCCCGACCCTGCACCTGGCCCTCGAGCGCACCGAAGCGACCCTTCGCTACGGCGAGAACCCGCATCAGAAGGGGGCGCACTACCGCGAGGTCAACCAACCGAGCTGGTGGGACGGCGTCACCCAGCACAGTGGCGTGGCCCTCAGCTACCTCAACATCTTCGACGCCGATGCAGCGTGGCAACTCGTCCACGATCTCGGTGATGCCCCTGCTGCGGTGATCATCAAGCACGCGAACCCCTGCGGCGCCGCCACCGCTGATGATCTCGCCACGGCCTACGCCAACGCCTTCGCGTGCGACAGCCGGTCGGCCTTCGGTGGCATCGTCGCCGTCAACCGTCCCGTCGACGCAGCGACGGTCGAACAGATCGAGGCGGCAGCGCAGGCCGATCTGATCATCGCGCCCGCGTACGAGCCCGGCGTCGTCGACCGCATCATCGCCAAGCGCAAGAACACCCGGATCCTCGAGGCCTCCGCCGCTGGGCACCGCACGCTCGGCGTCCGCCAGCTGTCCGACAGCTACCTGGTGCAAGAGGCCCACTCGTTCGCCGCAACACCCGACACCTGGACCGTCGTCACCAAGGCGACGCCGACCGATGCGCAACTTGCCGACGCGGAGCTGGCCTGGCGTGTGTGCGGCCACGTCTCGTCGAACGCGATCGTGCTCGCCAAGGACGGCACGGCCTGGGGAATCGGGGCCGGCCAGCAGAATCGGGTCGAGTCCGGTGAGATCGCGGCCAGCAAGGCGGACGGTCGAGCAGCGGGAGGTGCCTGCGCCTCCGACGCCTTCTACCCGTTCCCCGATGGCGTCGAGGCAGCCGCTGCGGCGGGCGTGTCGATCGTGATCCAGCCCGGCGGGTCGGTCAATGATGACAAAGTGATCGCACGAGCCGACGAGCTCGGCCTCGTGATGGTCTTCACCGGAGAGCGTCAGTTCAAGCACTAGTCGGGCGACCAATCGAAGGGAACCAGTTCATGCAACCGAACGATCCGGCAGCCGAAGCCCGCGCTCGGCTGCCGATCGGGCACGTGGCCCGAGTGCTGGAACCTTCGCCGCCAGCGGTGACCGACGACTGGTTTGCCGACGACGCCGTGAACGCCCCGGTCGGCGATGGCGTGACCGTCTCGCCGGTGGACAACGGCGATCGAAGCTGGGCCGAGCTCGTCGCCGATGAACCGTCGATGGCCGACTTCGCCCGTGATCGGTGGCTCGCCGCATATCGTCCCGTCGAGCCCGTGCCGGACGGGTATCAGGCGACGATGGTTGCGCTGCACCGCCTGGCGATGGCGGCGATCGCCCCCGCTCGCCACCAGGCCAACGGGAAGTTCGGATTGCGTTGGGTCCGCGGTGGTTTCGGAACGCCGTTCTTCGGCGACGACGTGCAGGTCCGCGCGATCGGCGATCAGCTGATCGTCGAACGGGCCGGGAGCATCTCGTCGACGACGATCAGCACGATCGCAGCGGCCGCCGACTTCATCGGGTCGACGGTGGATGTCGACACCGCGACCGAGGGCGACTCGCCACCAATCGGCGATGTCGACGAGACGCTCACCATCGATTCGGCACACGCTGGCTTCATGAGCGAGTGGTGGGGTCTCGGAACCGCGGCGCTCGAGATCGTGCGCAACGCGCCCGACACGGTCGATCCCGGCCGGGTTCAGCTCTGGCCCGGTCACTTCGACGTTGGCGTCGAGTTCGGATCAGAGAACGCTCGCGCCTCCTTCGGCGCCAGCCCAGGCGACGGCGCGCACGACGAGCCGTACCTGTACGTGTCGGCGTGGTGGCCCGACCGCCTCGAACTCGAACCCTCGGAATATTGGAATGCGGCGGCGTTCACCGGGGCAACACTGTCGTCATCGGCACTGGTCGGGGTTTCCGATCCGGTCGCCGCCACCGTCGCCTTCTACACCGAAGGTCGCGATCGTCTCGCGGCCGCAGCCAGGGAGTCCTGATGAGTACCGACCAGAACGAGCCGACCGAGCGGGCCGAAGACGGTGCGAAGGAATGGCACCGAGTGGCTGACGTCGCCGACCTTCCAGAAGGCCGGGTCAAGACGGTCACCGTTGGCCACACGTCGCTGTGCCTCAGCCACTTCGAGGGTGCGTACGGCGCCATCGACAACGCGTGCCCGCACCAGGGTGGCCCGCTGGGGGAGGGTTCGATCGAGAACGGGTGGCTTCGGTGTCCGTGGCACGGCTACGACTACCACCCGACCACCGGGCAACCACCTGAGGGCTTCTCCGACGCTCCGGCCTGCTTCGCCACCGAGGTCCGAGACGACGGCGTCTACGTCGAGTTGCCGACAGAGACGGTCCGGCCCAGAACCGTCTCCGACGTGATGGTCGAGACGATGACCAACTGGGGCGTGCGAGCGGTGTTCGGCATGGTCGGACACTCCAACCTCGGCTTCGCCGACGCGATGCGCCACGCCGAGGAGCGAGGCGATCTGCGCTTCTTCGGGATCCGTCACGAGGGAGCAGCGGCCTTCGCCGCCGGCGCCTATGGAAAGCTGACCGGCGAACTGGCCGGATGCTTCGGGATCGCCGGGCCCGGCTCCACCAACCTCATGACCGGCCTCTATGACGCCAAGGTCGATCGAGCCCCGGTGCTGGCCATCTCCGGCCAGGTTCCGTCGGCCAGTCTCGGGCGTGGGGCATTCCAAGATCTCGACCTCGCAGCAGCCTTTGCCGATGTGGCCGGCTACTCCCAGACGGTGCTCCCGGGCTCGAACCACGCCGAGATCACCACCTTGGCCTGCAAGCACGCACTGCTCGATCGGTCCGTCGGTCACCTCATCCTTCCCGACGAAGTGCAGGTCGAGGAGAGCGATCAGGACGCCGGAGGGCCGACGGGCAGGGTCGGCCTCTCGGCGAGCCCACCCGACCCCGGAGTCGCGGCCCAGGCGATCGACACGATCGCTTCGGCTGAGCGGCCGCTGATCCTCGTCGGCAACGGCGCCCGCCACAAGATGGGACCCATCACAGCGCTGGCCGAACGACTCGGCGCCCCCGTGGCCACCACCTTCAAAGCGAAGGGCCTCATCTCAGACCACCATCCGCTGGGTTGCGGCGTCCTCGGTCGATCCGGCACCCCGATCGCATCGTGGTTCATGAACGAGAGCGATCTCATCGTGACCTTCGGCGTGTCGTTCGCCAATCACACGGGCGTCAGCGACTACAAGCCGATCATCCAGGTCGACTTCGACCCGCATGCGCTCGGTCGTTTTCACCCGGTCGAGCTCCCGGTACTCGGCGAGATCGAGGCGACGTGTGAAGCGTTCACCGCTGGGCTGGCCGATCGCGATCTGGCTGGCGTCGATCGACGGCCCGAGGTCGCGGAGCGTTGGTCGTTGTGGCGAGACGAAAAGGCGAGCAGAACCGGCGACGACCAGGGGAATGGGCTCAACGCCGCGGCGGTGTTCGCCGCTCTCGGTGACGCGATCCCCGACGACGCGGTCGTCACGGTGGATGTCGGCAACAACGCCTATTCGCTCGGGCGCTACCTCGAGAGTGTCGATCAGGACTTCTTGATGAGCGGCT
Organism: uncultured Acidimicrobiales bacterium; assembly: GCA_938008925.1. Taxonomy (GTDB): domain Bacteria; phylum Actinomycetota; class Acidimicrobiia; order Acidimicrobiales; family SZUA-35; genus CALEWY01. Next base: position 713 of record CALLIQ010000268.1, on the reverse strand, counting down.
ACCTCGGGAGCATCGGCTTCGCCTTCCCCGCTGCGATGGGGGCATGGGCAGCCGTCGGCGATGAACGGGCCGTCGTGTCGGTCTCTGGCGACGGAGGGTTCGGTCAGTACGCCATGGAGATCACCACAGCGGTGAAGTACGGCATGAACATCACTCACGTGCTGCTCAACAACGCCGAGCTCGGCAAGATCTCCAAGGAGCAGCGGGCCGGGCTGTTCGATGTCTGGCAGACGAGCCTGCACAACCCGAACTTCGCCGAGTTCGCCACCAACTGCGGTGCCCTCGGGCTGCGCGTCGAGTCGCTCGATCAACTCGCCGATGCGCTGGCTGCGGCGCTGGCTCACGACGGGCCGGCGCTCGTCGAGGTGATGAGCGACGTCGAACTGCTCTAGCCGTCCTGGGCGGGGTTGGCAGCTGGGAGGTGGGCGACCCAGATCTCCTCGGCTGGCCAGTCGCGCCCCCACGCCCGTTCGAAGTGGGCATCGGCACGCTGATCGTCCAACGGGACGTACAACTCGATCAGATCGTCAACCACGAACCCGGCCCTGGTCAGCACCTTGATCATGTCGCCATGGCTGACGTGGAACTCGATGCAGTCGTCGTCGGGCCAGGCGAAGCGCCGCATGTCGCGTTGAGGCCGCTGCAGCGCGGTGAAGGTGGGGTCGCCCTCGAAGTCGCCGTAGCAGAGGGCGAGCAGGCTGGAGGTGCCGAGG
>CALLIQ010000267.1 GCA_938008925.1 uncultured Acidimicrobiales bacterium | reverse complement strand
TACAACCACCCGATCGAGAACTTCGCCGAGCTCGGCCTCGACATCAGCCGCATCGAGGTTCCGACACCGGCCGAGTAGGGCTCGGGCGGTGGAGGTCTGGCCGGACCCCGCACCGCCCATTCGACGCCGGATCTCGGGGAGGGACCCGGACGTGCGATCTCGTTCGCCGTCCGCCGCGTTCAGCTGGCGCGCTCGATGGCGCGAGCCACGAGGGTCTCGAGCGCTTCTTGCCGGCCGGATGCTGGCGTTGGTTCCAAGCCCGCTTCGACCTGGTCGTGGAGGCTGCGCAGGGTCATCTCGCCCGAGGCGATCGATTGTCCGAAGGGTGAATCCCAGCCCGCGTAGCGGGCGTCGCGAGCGGTGGACAGCTCACCGTCGAGCAGTGCTGACGCGGCGAGCAGGCTGCGGGCCATCGTGTCCATCCCGCCGATGTGCGCGTGGAAGAGATCGTCGCGATCGACCGACTGGCGGCGCAGCTTCGCGTCGAAGTTGAGCCCGCCGGTGGTGAAGCCACCGCCTCGCAGGATCTCGAGCATCCCGAGCGTCATCTGTTCGACCGACACGGGGAACCGGTCGAGGTCCCATCCGAGGCGGTCATCGCCCGCGTTCGCATCGATGCTGCCGAAGACGCCGGCGTCGAACGCCGCCGCCACCTCGTGAGCAAAGTCGTGCCCCGACAACGTGGCGTGGTTGACCTCGATGTTGACGTGTACCTCGCCGAGGAGGTCGAACCGCTGCAGGAAGGCGTGGACCGCTGCAACGTCGTAGTCGTACTGGTGCTTGGTCGGTTCGAACGGCTTCGGCTCGAGCAGGATCATTCCGGGGAAACCGATCGACCGCTTGTGCTCGATGACCAGATGTAGGAACCGGGCCAGCTGCGCCTGCTCGCGGCCCATGTCGGTGTTGAGCAGCGTCTCGTAGCCTTCGCGGCCGCCCCACAGCACGTAGTTCTGGCCGCCCAGGCGGTGGGTCGCTTCGAGGGCTCGGCACACCTGGGCGGCGGCGTAGGCGAACACCTCGGGATCGGGGTTGGACGCGGCACCGGCCATGTATCGAGGGTGAGAGAAGGCGTTCGCGGTTCCCCACAACAGGCGCATCCCGGTGCGCTCCATGTGTTGTCCAGCGAGATCGACCATCTCGTCGAACAGGGCGGAGGTCTCGACGAACGATCCGAGCTCGGGCGAGAGGTCACGGTCGTGGAAACACCAGAACGGCGCACCGAGCTTCTCGAGGAACTCGAATGCGACGTCCATCTTGCGGTGTGCGGCGGCCCGAGGGTCACTCGTCGGAGCGAGCCATGGTCGGTCGAGCGTGCCAGCACCGAAGATGTCGAAGCCGTCCCAGCTGAAGCTGTGCCAATAGCTCACCGCGAACCGCAGGTGGTCTTCCATGCGCTTGCCGGCTACGACGCGGTCGGCGTCGTACCAGCGGAAGGCGAGGGGGTTGTCGGAGGCAGGGCCCTCATAGGCGATGCGCTCCGGCACGGTGTCGAAGAAGTCGGTCATGGGATCCGTTCAGCTCGGTTTCGGTTCGTGGATGAAGAAAAGGGGGCGGCGTTGCGACGCTCAGAGCGCTCGCTTGCGGCTCAACGCGTCGACGGAAGAGGCGAGCAGCAGCGCGAGACCGGCACAGATGAACTTCGTGCCGGAACTGCCGAAGTCGATCTCACCGAGTCCGGGAAGGTTCTGCTTGCCGACGAGCGTGAGCCCGTTCGGGATGAGTGCGAGCACGAAGCCGCCGAGCACCGCGTTGAGCATCCGGCCCTGTCCGCCGAAGAGCGAGGTGCCCCCGATGACAGCGGCGCCGACGGCGAGGAGCAGGGTGTCGTTCGCCCCGGTGTTCGGGTCGACCGAGTTCACGCGGGAGGCCAGGAACGCACCCCCGATACCGGCGACGAGTCCGCAGATGGCGAAGGCGGACAGTCGGATCCGAGCCACGTTGATGCCGGCCCGGCGAGCCGCCTCGGCGTTGCCCCCCACCGCATACAGGTGCCGGCCATAGCGAGTGCGCGACAGCACGAAGGTGAGCGTGATCAACAGCACGAGTACGACCGGAATCACCGAAGGGATGCCTCGAATCGGAGCCGGCGCATTCGGGAAGGCCCGGTTGCGATTGAGGATCGAGGTCACGAGCACCGCACCGGCGCTGGCGGCGGCGAGCTTGAACACGACCAGCGACAACGGGATCGCGCCGTGAGCGACGCGCTGGCGGCGAAGTTGCGACCAGCCGAAGGCGGCGAGCGCTACGGCCACGAAGCCCCAGGAGAGGCCGGGCGAGAGCGTGCCACCAACGAGGTCCTTGACCAGCTGATCCTCGATGCGGATGCTGCCGCCTTCGCGGACCAGGAGGAGAAGGATTCCCTGGAACAACAAGACGTTGGCGAGCGTCACGACGAACGACGGGATGCCGACCTTCGCCACCATGAACCCGGTGAACATGCCGAGCGCGATCGCGACGAGCGCCGCCACGGCAATCGACGGCAACAGTGGCCATTCCTGCAATCGCGTGGCCAGGACTGCGGCGGACACGCCGGCCGTGAAACCAGCGGCGAGGTCGATCTCCCCGAGGAGGAGCGTGAACGACACCGCCATGGCGATCACGATCACCGACGATGCCTGTTCCAAGAAGTTGGCGAGGTTGACCGCCGAGAGGAAGCTCGACGAGTTCACCGAGCCGAACACGGCGACCAATGCGGCGATCGCCAGGATCGCCGGGAGCGAACCGAGGCTGCCAGACCGAAGCCGAGCCATCGTGTCCCTGACGACCGATGAGAAGTCGGCCTGCACAGAGTCGAGCGCGAAGTCGGTCAGGGCTCCCTCGAGTTCGGCTCCCTCGAAATCGGCTCCGTCGAGTTCGGCTCCATCGAGATCGACGCCATCAGCCGACATCAGTTCGTTCCTTCCGAGTGATCGATCGGCGACCCGTCGGCCGCTGACTGCGGAGCGGGTGCTCCAGACGTGATGAGCTCGACCAGCCGCTCGCGGGTGGTCGATTCGTCGACGGGCACGTCGGCAACCACTCGGCCGAGGTACATGGCCGAGACCCGGTCGGACACGGCGAGCACGTCGTTCATGTTGTGGCTGATGAGCACGACGCCGAGTCCCTGTTCTGCGAGTCGGCGCACGAGGTCGAGCACCTGTTTGGTCTGGGCGACGCCGAGCGCGGCGGTCGGCTCGTCGAGGAGCACGACCTTGGAGTTCCACAGCACAGCCTTGGCGATGGCGACGGTCTGGCGCTGACCACCGGAGAGCGACGACACGAGCTGTCGAACGCTCTTGACCGTGCGAACGGAGAGGCTGGCGAGGGTCTCTCGCGCCGCCTGCTCCATCGATTGCTCGTCGAGCACACCGCGACGAACGCGCTCTCGCCCGAGAAACAGGTTCTGGACGATGTCGAGGTTCTCGCACAGCGCCAGGTCTTGGTAGACGACCTCGATCCCGAGGTCGGCCGAGTCCTTCGGACTCTGGATGTCGACCTCTTTGCCGTCGAAGGAGAACGAGCCCGAGTCCTTTGGATGAATGCCGGCGATCGTCTTCACGAGCGTGGACTTACCCGCACCGTTGTCGCCGATCAGGGCGGTCACCTGGCCGGGGTACACCGCGAAGTCGACGTCGTGCAGAACATGAACCGACCCGAACGTCTTGTTGACGCCGGTGACGGAGAGAACAGGTGTGTCTGGCAACACGGCAAACCCCCGAGAGTCCATGTGGCGCGCCGACCGGGAAGGACCCACGGTCGACGCGCCACGCACCAGGACGGATGATCAGTCGATGCCGTTCTCGGCACAGAGGTCTTCGATGCCTTCGCAGACGGCTTCCTTGGTGACGAAGCCGTCGTCGATCGGGATGTGCACGTCATCGATGAAGATCGACTGCACCTGCGCCTGCACGTACGGGATCTCCTCGTTGCCGTTGTCGATCGTGGCGTTGGCCGGGAGATCGTCACCGTTGAGCAGTGCGACCGCAGCGGCGACCGCGCCGTTCGCCTCTTCGACGACCGGCTTGTACACGGTCATGCACTGGTTGCCCTGGAGGATCGCTCGGAGACCGTCGACGGTGGCGTCCTGTCCCGTGGTGGGCAGCACGAGGCCGTTGTCGGCGAGCACGGCCTGCGAGGCCAGCGAGAGACCGTCGTTGGCGACGAGCACCCCGTCGATCTCACCGTTTGCAGCCGTCAAGAGCTGCTCGAAGATGACGCCGGCCTGGGCGTTGTCCCAGTCCGGGACGGCCTCTTCGCCGACGGTCACGAAACCGGCGTCGGCGATGGCGGCCTGGTAACCCTCGCGGAACAGGGTTGCGTTGTTGTCGGTGGGCGAGCCGTGGAGCTGGATGATCTGTCGGCCCTCGGTGTCGCCACCGAAGCACTCGATCAGACCCTCGCCCTGGGCGGTACCGACGGCGACGTTGTCGAACGAGACGTAGACGTCGGCAGCGCCGCCGAGGGTGAGACGGTCGTAGTCGATGTTCAGCACGCCAGCGGCTTCGGCCTTCTCCTGGATCGCTGCCCCCGACTCGGAGTCGAGGTTGACGATGGCCAGCACACCGATGCCGTCGGCGATCATCTGATCGGCGATGGTCGACATGTTGTCCTTGTCGCCCTCGGCGTTCTGGATGATGCACGTGATGCCGGCGTCCGCGCATGCGGCTTCGATCAGCGGGCGGTCGAACGCTTCCCAACGTGCCGACGAGGCCGAGTCGGGCAGGATGAAGCCGACGCTGCCGCCACCCTCACTCCCCGCGTCGGAGTCAGCATCGGCGTCTGCGTCCCCGTCGGATTCGGAGTCGGTGTCCCCGCCCGAGTCGGCGTCAGACGAGTCGTTGGATTCGCTCGCTGCGTCGGCGGCGTCGTTCGTGTCGGCGGCTGAGTCGCCGTCGCTGCCGCACGCAGCGGCGATGAGGCTGAGCGCTGCGAACAGCGCGAGCAGCGTCTTCGATGTCTTCGTCATGGTTCTCCCCACCGGGCGGACCCGGAATATGTACAACGTTTGAACTTATATTTGTCCAAAACATATACAAACCATGAACCGTGTCAAGAGGCGTTGGTGGAGAGGTCGCCAAAAGATGGTGAGTCGAACCTGTTGATGGACGCCCCGGGCGTCAGGGATCACCGCCCTCGGCGAACGCGATCGGCCAGGGCGAGGCCGGGTGGGGCTACGCCGTCCGGCGCTGCTCGACGGCGGCGACCGGATCGGCGAGAACGCCGTCCCAGGCCAGCTCGCCCGCCCCGAGGAGCGGTGCACCCGCTTCGAGGCCGGAGGCTCGCACCACGGTCCCCTCTCGGACCGTGGCCAGTGCCCGTCGATCCAGTTCGGCGTTGATGGCCGCGCTCATGAACGGGAATCCAGGGGCGAGAAATCCGCCGAGCACGATCGCATCGGGGTTGAACACGTTGATGAGACTGGCGAGGCCGAGCCCGACCCATCGGCCGTGCGCCGCATAGGCGGCGAGCATCGCTGCATCGCCAGCGGCTGCGTCAGCGCGAGCTGACTCGAGAACGGCCGACCGATCGACGTGGTCGACGACCTCGACCCCGACGAGACGGCGTATCAGTGCGTCCTCACCGATCTCGGTCTCCCAGCATCCGATCGCACCGCACAGGCACGATCGACCGTCGGGGTTCACGATCGTGTGGCCGATCTCGCCCCCGAACCCGACCCGGCCGGTCATCAACTGTCCGTCGATCACGACGCCACCGCCGATGCCGACCTCGCCCGACACGTACACGACGTTGTCGAGGCCCTTGGCGACGCCGCGGCGGACCTCGGCCAGCGCACCCATGTCGCCATCGTTCCTGACCAACACGGGCACGGCGAGATCGAGGCGTTCGGCGAGCATCTCCGAGAACGGCACGTCGGCCCAGCCGAGGTTCGGAGCGAGGATCACTCGGTTGTCGTCGTGACGAACCAGACCCGTGACCGCACACCCGACTTGAAAGAGACGAGCTCGCCGATCGAGCCGAGCGATCATCTTCGCAGCCATGTCAGCGACCGAGCCGACCGTGCGCTGCGGCGATGGATCACCGACCGCTCGGCGACGGCGACTCACGTCGAGCACTTCGCCGCCGAGTCCGATCAATGCGACCGACACGGTGTCGACCAGCACCTCGACGGCCAGGACGGTGTTCATCTCCGACTCGGGGACGACCACGGGCGACGGCCGGCCGGGGCTCCCATCCGATTCAGCCCGCTCCTCCCGTACGAACCCGTGCTGGGTGAGGTCGCCGACGAGACCGCCCACCGAGCTCCGGGTCAACCCGATCGCACGGACGACATCGGATCGCGACATCGGCCCGACCATGTGCAGGGCCCTCAGGATCGACGACAGGTTCTGTCGGCGGACGAACTCGCTGCGAAGTCCCGGTGTCGGTCGATTCACGCGACACTGCTCGCCGGTCGATCTGCACCTCGTGGTGCCGATGAGAATCTCGTCTGGAAACGCACCATGGCCGGGTGGAGCGTGCCCTGAACACGACCCCATGTCAACGAACTCGAACACGATGGAACCAAAATGAGGCGTCGGGAGTCTGTGTTGCGCATGACCTCTTCCGACCAACGACCCAGCACGACCGGCGGCCACCGCGCCGGTCGACGATCGCTGCGTCCAATGAACGACGGCGCACGCCCGGCATCGGCCGCAGCGACCAGCCCGGTCGTCGGGGGAATCGAACTCATCGACGTCACGGCTCCCGCTGTCTCGTCGTTCGAAGAGTTCTATGCCGCGAATGCCGCGACGGTCGGCCGAGCCCTCGCCCTCACGCTCGGCGATCACGCGCTCGGCCTCGAAGCCGCCGACGAGGCGTTCACCCGTTGCTACGAACGGTGGGGCAAGGTCAGTGGCTACTCGAATCCCGCCGGGTGGGTCTACACGGTGGGGCTCAACTGGGCCCGTTCGTGGCTCCGCCGCAAGGCTCGGGCCGTCGCCCGCCAGGCCAACCTCTCGAAGTCGACGCTCGTCACCGAACCAACCCTCTCAGCCGAATCCGTCACCGGGGCCATCAGCGATCCCGCGCTACGAGCGGCACTGATGGAGCTGAGCGTCGAACACCGTTCGGTCGTCGTGCTCCGCTACTTCCTGGATTGGTCGACCGACATGACCGCAGACGCCCTCGACATCTCACCCGGCACCGTGAAGAGCCGACTCTCTCGCGGCCTCGACAATCTCCGCCGATCACTCGCAGCCGAAAGCAGCTCCGAT
>CALLIQ010000266.1 GCA_938008925.1 uncultured Acidimicrobiales bacterium | reverse complement strand
CCCGTGCTCGTCGCATGCCAACATCTCGCCAGGACCCAGCTTGTGGATGCCCTTCAGCAAGGTGTGAGGTGACGGCAAGTAGCCGAAGTGGAGTAGGAGTCGAACCGAGCCGTGATCGAGCTCGCGAGGCACGGCGGGATCGTCGAGGATCGTGCGCATCTCGGAACCGAAACGGAGCACGCCGCCGTGGTCGGCGTAGTAGAGCGGCTTCACGCCGTAGTGATCTCGCGCCAGCACGACACGTCGACGACGAGGATCCCAGATGGCGAATCCGAAGATGCCGTTCAGGCGATCGAGAACCCCGAGGCCCCACTCCTCGTATCCGTGGAGGATGGTCTCGATGTCGGAGTGGGTGCGGAACCGGTGACCGCGCCGTTCGAGCTCGCGTCGAACCTCGGCCTGGTTGTAGATCTCGCCGTTGCCTTCGACCCAGATGTCGTTGGTCTCGTTGGCGATGGGTTGGCGGCCGCCGTCGACATCGACGATCGAGAGGCGACGGAAGCCGAAGCCGGCGTCGCCGAAGACGGACGTCACGGAGTCGTCGGGGCCCCGGTGGGGCATCGACGCTGCCATGGCGTCGAGAACGGACGGATCGATTGAAGGGGTCGGCTCACAGCCACCGTTGCGGTGGAAGACGCCAGAGATGCCACACATGGTTTGGTTTGTCCTAGAACTGGCGACTCGGCGTCGACGTCATCACGTCCGCCGGCTCGAAGTCGAGATCGGAGAGCAGGGCCATCACCGAGGCCATCGCCGCAGGCGACAGGGACGGCTCGATCTCGATTTCGATGAGATCACCGTGCGCCGGTGAATGGGCCAGACGAACCCGGGCACATCGCCCTGCCGAGTCGCTGAATGAATGAACGAGCGGGCGTGTCTGAGCCGGCTCGAGTCCGATGTTCGTCAGTGCTTCGACCACCCGTTCCAACAGCGGGGTGACCGGCCGTGGTCCTGCCTGGATCGACAGCGTGATCGGCTCGGCGGTCGCTTGGCGCTCGCGATTGAGAACGCCGTTGTCGGCGGTGAACAGGTGTGCCATCGCCAGGGTGAAGTCGGGAACTGAACCATCACGTACAGGGACGCCGCCGGGGACGAAACGTCGCGAATTCGGTCGCGATGGCACCTGATCGAGCACCGGATGGAGTGCTGACGGCTCCGCCGTCGTGCTCCCGGCCGCGGCCGATGCGAGATCGCCGGATGCCGCTTCACCAGCGGCGTCGGCGCCGGTCAGGTCGATGACCGTTTCGTCGCTGCCGGACCCGCTCGGGTCCGACGAGGTGCTGGCGAGCGTCGCCGTCTGACCCTCGGTCACCGAGCGTGACGTCGCCGCCAACTCGTCGGCCTTCGTCTTGCTCGCCTTCTTCTTCGGGCTTGCCGGTGTTCGCAGCAGCCGCCACGCGATGAACGCGAGGACGAGCAGCATGAGATTGAACACCGCAAACGCGATGACCGCCGTCTGATCACTCATTTTCGCCCCGCCAACATCGTTCGTGCCCTCACGAACAGTTGGCGACTCCGAGTGGTCAAGCTAGACGGATCTGGACCGTTTCGCCAAGGGTCTGGGTGAGTCAACTGGCTCACTGCAGGGATACCCATTGAAGAAGCGGCCAATTCGGTCATTGGTGACGATCCCCAGCAAACATCACGCTCCGTGGTCGCTCGTTCTTGCTGGCATGCTGTGCGACGTGGATCTGCTCCCGGTCGAACGTCGCCGAGATGACATTGCTGCGCTCATCGAATCGAATCAGGTGGTCGTCGTCGCGGGCGAAACCGGTTCGGGCAAGAGCACCAAGTTGCCGCAGATCTGCCGGGACCTCGGTCGAGGAACGAACGGTTTCATCGGCCACACCCAGCCGCGGCGCCTGGCCGCTCGTTCCATTGCGGCGCGGATCGCCGAAGAGATCGGCGGGCCACGGGTCGGCGAGCCCGGCTCGACGGTGGGCTACGCGGTTCGCTTCGACGACAAGACCGGCCCGGACGCGGCGATCAAACTGGTCACCGACGGCATTCTCCTGGCCGAGATCCAGCGCGATCGCATGCTGTCCGCCTACGACACGATCATCGTCGACGAGGCGCATGAGCGAAGCCTCAACATCGACTTCCTGCTCGGCTATCTCAAACAGCTCCTCCCCCGCCGCCCCGATCTGAAGGTGATCGTCACCTCGGCCACGATCGACACGGCACGCTTCTCGGAGCACTTCGACGACGCCCCCATCATCGAGGTGACCGGCCGAAACCACCCCGTCGAGGTTCGCTACCGCCCGCTCGAGGACGGCCCGAGCGGCGACGGTGGCATGCCAGCGGCGATCGCCGATGCGATCCTCGAGCTGCGACGAACCGAACCCGGCGACGTGCTGGTGTTCTGCCCCGGCGAGCGAGACATCCGCGAGGCGATCGACGCGCTCGAAGACTTGGACCTCGCCAACACCGAGATCGTTCCTTTGTTCGCTCGTCTCACGGCGGCGGAGCAGCAGCGGATCTTCTCGTCCCATTCCGGTCGCCGCGTCGTGGTCTCCACGAACGTCGCCGAGACGTCGCTGACGGTGCCGGGAATCCGGTCGGTCGTCGACACCGGTCTCGCACGCATCTCGCGATTCAGTCGCCGCACCAAGGTTCAGCGACTTCCCATCGAGGCCGTGTCGCAGGCGTCGGCCAACCAGCGCGCCGGTCGATGTGGGCGCGTCGCCCCCGGCGTCTGTATCCGGCTCTACGACGAAGAGGACTACGACTCGAGACCAGAGTTCACCGAGCCCGAGATCCAACGGACCAACCTCGCTGCGGTGATCCTCCAGATGGCGTCGCTCGGGCTCGGGGCGGTCGAGGACTTTCCCTTCGTCGACCCACCAGACGCACGGTCGATTGCCGACGGCATCGCACTGCTGGAGGAACTCGACGCGGTCGATCCGGCGAACGAAGGCACCAAGCGATGGCTGACCCCGACCGGACGCGACCTCGGGCGACTGCCCGTCGATCCGCGTCTCGGTCGAATGGTGTTGGAGGCGGCCGAGCTGGGATGCGTCCGCGAGGTCCTGATCATCGCGGCTGCCATGTCGATTCAGGATCCTCGGGAGCGACCGTCGGAGCAGCGACAGGCGGCAGATGAGGCGCATGCCCGTCACCTCGATCCGGCGTCCGACTTCGGCTCGCTCCTGCTCCTGTGGGACTACGTGACCGAACTTCGCCGAGATCTCTCGAGCAATCAGTTCCGCAAGCGCCTGAAGCGAGAGCACCTGCACGCCATACGAGTCCGGGAGTGGCTCGACATCGAGCGGCAGCTCCGAGAGTCTGCATCCTCGATCGGGATCGACACCGGTCGCCGACAGGCCTCGAACCAGAAGGGATCGAACCAGAAGGGATCGAAGGAGAAGGGTTCACGCTCTGGGCGCCGGGGTGAGCGACGGTCGAGCGGTCGAGACCGGGGAGCCGACCGCCAAACCCAAGCGGCATCGCTCGACGTCGTGCACCAGGCTTTGATCGCCGGGCTGCTGTCTCACGTCGGGCATCGCCTTCCGCCCCCGAAAGCGGTCAAGGGCCGGGGCCGAAAGCCTCTGCAGGAGTACGCAGCGGCGCGAGGTGCTCAGTTCGCGATCGCTCCGGGATCGGGTCAACGACGCACCGACGCCCGCTGGGTGATCGCAGGCGAGCTGGTCGAAACCAATCGGTTGTGGGCCCGCATGGTGGCTCCGGTCGATCCCGGTTGGATCGAGGATGCCGCCCAACATCTGGCGGTGTACCGGTACGACGTGCCGCAGTGGAGTGCGGCCAGGGGCACGGCCACGACGATCGAACGAGCCACCCTGTTCGGGCTGCCCATCGTCGAAGGGCGCACGATCAATCACCGCCGAGTCGATGTGGCCCAGGCTCGAGAGCTGTTCATCCAGCACGCGTTGATCGAGGGCGAGCTGGAGAATCACGAGCTCGACCACCATGGCTTCGTCGAGCACAACCGTGCGGTCCTGGCCGATGTCGAGGCCCGGCAGGCGCGTGCGCGCGTCCGAGATCTCGTCGACGAGCACGAGAAGTTGTTTGCGTTCTTCGATGCGCGAGTTGGCGCCGACGTCACGTCCATCGGTCACTTCAACAAGTGGTGGAAGAAGCTCGACGACGAGCGCGCGCTGCATCTCACCGTTGGCGATCTCATCGACGAAGCGGCCGTCGCCGTCGATGACGAGCAGTTCCCTGAATCATGGGTCGTCAATGGCGTGCGCTGCGCTGTGTCCTACGAGTTCGACCCCGCCAGTCCCATCGACGGCGTGATCGTCGACGTGGCGCTCGACGCGTTGAACCAGCTCGACCCCGGCCTCTTCGAATGGAACGTTCCCGGATTCCGGCGAGAGCTCGTCGAGTCACTCTTGCGTTCGCTCCCGAAGTCGGTCAGAAAGCAGTTCCTGCCGATTCCCGAGTCGGCTGCGGAGATCACCGACGTGCTGGAGCGCCGGTACGACGCGACTTCGGATGGGTTCTCCGAATCGGTCCGCCACGAACTCGCCCGCCTCAGCGGTTCGCCGGTCGCCCCTGAAGACGTGCGAATGGTCGACGTGCCGCGCCATCTCCGACCGACGTTCCGTGTGTTGGGGACCAACGGCGCGATGCTCGCCGCCGGGAAGGATCTCGATTCGCTGCGACGCCGCCTCGACGAGTCGATCCGCTCGTCTCTCGCCACGGCGAACGACGGCGTGACCCGCGACGGTTTGACGACGTGGGACATGGATGATCTCCCCGCAACGGTCGAGACCGACGCTGGCAGCCACGTCGTCGTCGCCTACCCGGCCCTGATCGATCGAGGCGACAGCGTGAGCGTCCGACTCCTTCCGACCGAGGACGAGCGTGACGAGGCGATGTGGAGCGGTGTGCGTCGCCTGCTGCGCTTCGCCATGGGTTCACCGTTGCGGCGGCTCGACTCGATGCTCGACAACCGAGTCAAGCTCTCGATCGCAGCATCGGACATCCAGACGAAGGGCGCCTGGTACGAAGACATCATCACCGGGGCGCTCGACTTGCTGATCGCCGAGCATGGGGGTCCGCCGACGTCGAAGGACGGTTTCGACACGCTCGCCACCGCCATGAAGCGCGACATCGACCGCACCTTGCGAGCCGCAGCGTCCGGCGCGACCTCGATCATCGTGGCCGAAGCTGCCCTCCGCACTGCCGCCGAGCGGTGCGAGGCCGGTTCATCCATGGCCCCGACGGTCGCCGATGCGCTCGCTCACCGTGATCGCCTCGTCTATCCGGGGCTGGTCGCTGGCGTCGGCGTCGGACGCCTCGCCGACATCGCTCGCTATCTCGACGCGATCACGGCCCGGCTCGATGCGCTCCCCGAATCGTTGGGTCGCGACCGTGATCAGCAACGCGAGATCGCCGAGGTCGAGCAGCGCTTCGCCGCACTCGTTCGGGCTGACGGGTTGTCCGAGGAGCTCGAGGCGGTTGCTTGGCAGATCGAGGAGCTCCGGGTCTCGCTGTTCGCGCCGCGAATCGGAGCGGTCGAGAAGGTCAGCATCAAGCGAATCCGACGCGCGCTCGATGAGATCGACCGAGCTCGTTGAGCGCTCGCGACCGCGCCGAATTAGGGTCGGCCGATGTCCACGCCCGCACTGCCTGAGACCCGATTCGATCTGACCACTGCCGACGGCGAGATGCCGACCTTCGTCGTGCACCCTGAGCCCGGCGGCGATGCGGGCGATGGACCGTGGCCCGTGATCCTGTTCCTCATGGACGCGCCCGGCATGCGCGAGGAGCTTCGCGACATGTGTCGCCGCATCGCTGCCGACGGCTACTACGTCATGACATCGCAGCTCTACTACCGAGACGTCCGCGAGTACAACGTCTTCGAGACCGAGGACCGCGATCGCATGTTCGAGCTGATGAGCAATCTGTCGAATGCGATGGCCACCGACGACGCCAAGGCGTTGCTCGAGCACGCCGACGCTGACGCCAACGCCGACACGACCCGAGTCGGAACGGTCGGCTACTGCATGTCCGGTCCAATGGCACTGATGATCGCTGCTGCGCTTCCCGGCCAGGTCACCGCTGCGGCCTCGATCCACGGCGTCGCGCTCGCCGTCGATGCCGCCGACTCCCCCCACCGCCACCTCGGTTCGATCGACGGCGAGGTGTACGTCGCATGCGCCGAGACCGATTCGTACGCGCCGCCGGAAATGGTTGCGGAGTTCGAGGCCGCCTTGGCGGCCGCCGGCACCGCCGGCCAGGTCGAGTGGTTCCCCGGAACCGAGCACGGCTTCGCCTTCGCCGAGCGGCCCGCGTACGTCCCCGAAGCGTCCGAGCTGCACTGGACTCGCCTCTTCGACCTCTTCGCTCGCAGAGTGACGTCGTGACCCGTGCTCTGACTCGCGCCTGAGCCCCGATCGTCTCTAGGACCCGAGAACGGCCATCGGTGGCGTCTGCACGCCCCCGAGCAGGCGTTCGACGTGTCGTGCGAACGCCAGGGCCGTTCGGTCCTCGAGGAACGGCGCCACGATCTGGATCCCGACCGGAAGCCCGTCAGGTGTGAGCCCGACGGGAACGACGGTCGAAGGCAGCCGCACGAAACCGATGAACGACGTCCACGCGATCAGGTCGGCATAGGACCGTTCCATGCCGTCGATCTCGATCGATCGGCTGTACAGACCACCCTCGTGGACGTGGCGGATCGCTTCGGTGACGACGACGGGGCACAACATGATGTCGTGGCGGGTGAAGAAGTCGGCCCATTGGGCGCACAACTCGATTCGGCGTTGGTCGAGCAGCAGCTGGTCGCGGTGATAGAGCGTCGATGCCTGGTAACGCATCCGGGCGGTCGGGTCGAGATCTGGATCGTTGGCCCTGCGAACCTGTTCCTCCCACTCCTTCTCGCTGCGGCCCGGCGAGGTCGCAGCAGAGATGAGGGGCAGCCCGGTCTCCCACGCATCGTCGATGGTCGGGCCTGGCCGAGCGGACCGATCGACCGAGACGCCGGCGGACTCGAGCGACCGGACCGCCGAATCCAAGAGAGTCGCAACGTTCTCGCCAACCGGGCAGCGGGGGTCGTCGAGCCACGCGGCGACTCTGAAGTCGCCGATCTCGGTGTGACGGGCGGGCGGAAGCTCGAGCTTCCACGCGGTGGCTCGATCGTCGGTCGGCCCGGCGATGACATCCAACACGAGTTCGAGGTCGTCGACGGAGCGGGCGATCGGGCCGAACACGTTGACGTCGGCTTCGGTCGTTCCGCCGACCGGGCGATCGAGATAGCCCCGTTGCGGCACGATCCCCCAGCTCGGCTTGTGGCCGCAGACCCCGGCGAAGTGGGAGGGAATGCGCACCGAGCCGCCGATGTCGGTCCCGATCTCGAACGCAGTCAGCCCCGCTGCTACCGCGGCCGACGCTCCCCCGCTCGACCCCCCAGGCGTTCGTTCGAGGTCCCACGGGTTGTTGGTGGTGCCGAACATCGGGTTGTACGCCTGAATGTCGCCAGACCACCGAGGCAGGTTCGTCTTCCCGAACACGACAGCCCCGGCTGCCTTCACCCGTTCGACGACGGGCGCGTCGGCCTCCGGAACGTGATCAGCCAGCTCGGTGGCGCCACCGGTGGAGCGAATCCCCTCGGTCGTGATCGCGTCCTTGATCGTGATCGGCAGGCCGTGAAGCGCGCCGAGCGGCTCTCCCGACGCCGTCTGAGCATCGGCGGCCTCGGCGCTCTTGCGGGCGCGTTCGACGTCGAACGTGACGATGGCGTTCACGGGGCCGTTCAGTTCGTCGGCGCGAGCCAGGTAGAGATCGAGGAGCTCGACCGCGCTGATGTCACGGTCGGCGATGGATCGTGCGAGGTGGGTGGCGGAGGCGAGGCCGAGGTCCATGTCCGGAGTTCATCAGCTCACCGCCGGCGCCGCCATTCGATCGACGGCGTCTCGATCGGTGTCCCGCAACGCCACGACGGCTGCGACCGACACAGCGGTCATGGCGGCCATGAGGAGATACGGCACCGTAAAGGAGCCGGTGGCATCAGCGACGGCGCCGATGATCGCAGGTGTCACCGCGGCCATGATCGAGAACAACAGCGTCATGGTGGCGAGGACACGGCTGAACGTCCGATCCTCGACGTGGTCGCGGACGTACGTCGCAACCAATGCCGGCGTGGCGCCAGCGGCCGACCCGTACAGCACTGCTCCCACCGCCACGATTGGCTTCGGTCCGAGTGCGATGAACAGATTGGCCAGGAGCAGAAGTGTGAGTGACAGCGCCAGGATCTGAAGCCGTCCGAACCGGTCCGACAGCGCCCCCGTGGTCGGAGCGAGCACCACACCGCCGATCCCCATCGCGGTGAACACCAGGGTTGCGCCGTTTCGCGAGAACCCGCCCTGTTCCTCCAAAGCGGCGAGCACGAACGAAGCGAAGGCGGCGGTCATCCCACCGAACAGCGCGTAGGCGATCGTGAGCTTGAGCCAGCCAGGTACCAGTCGCAGCTGGTCGACGCTGAAACCACCGTCGATCCGACTGGTCGGCGGGTAGCGGGCGAAGGCGATGAGACCGACGAGGAGCACGAGGGTGACAACGGTTTCGATCTTGACGACGGGGCGCCACAGCGTGTCGTCGCCGGCGCGGTCGCGCAGCGCGTTCGTGACGAAACCGAGCACGATGTTGGACACACCGATGGTCGACAGCAACAGGCCGATGACCAAGCCCCGTCGATGCGCCGGGACGAACGCGGTGGCGAGCGCCGGTGCGGTGAGCCAGATGCCCGCCCCGGCCATGCCGGTCAGGGCGACACCGACGGTCAACGATCCGAGAGAGGTCGCCGTTCCGGACACCACGAGCCCGAGCGCTGCGACGGCGAGGCCGGTCCGCATGATCGTGATCGGCTCGAATCGAGCGCCGATCGCTGCGACGAGCACGACGCCGGCCACGTACGCCGCATAGATGGCGGTCGCCGGGACGGCGGCCTCGGCGTGGGTGATCCCGAGGTCGTCCTCGATGGCGGGGACGAGCAGGCCGTAGACCGAGCGACCGAACGAGTGTGAGACCGTCGCTGTCGAGCACACCAATCCGGTGACGACGAGCGCCCTCGTCGTCATCGATCGAGTCATGGCCTCACGATGACACCCCTCGTCGGCTTCGAGCCAATACACCTCGAAGTCGTCGCACGTGACGCGTCGCAGATCGATCCCCCGCGAAACGAGGTGCCCGGGGTTGTCGAGCGGTGCGATTCACTCGCCGTTGAACTCAGGCGCTCGCTTCTCGACGAAGGCGGCGATGCCCTCCTGGCCGTCGTGACGCGACATCGATTCGGCGATCGTCACACCCTCGAATTCCGCCGCCTCCTCGAGCGGACGCTCGTAGCCGTTGTAGATCACTCGCTTGGCCATACCGAGCGCCCATGACGGCCCGGCCGCCAGGCTCGCTGCCAATTCTGCAGTGGCGGTGTCCACCTCGTCGTCGGCGACGACACGGTTGATGAGGCCCCACTGCTCGGCATCGGCGGCGGAGAGCACTCGGTTGGTGAGTGTGAGATCGAGCATCCGGCGAAGGCCGATGTGGCGAGCGATGAAGTAGCTCGAGGTGCCATCGGGGGTCACGCCGGCGCGGGTGTAGGCCATCGTGTACTTGGCCGACTCGCCGCTCACCACGAGATCGAAGGCACCCATCAACGAGAGCCCAGCACCACCAGCTGCTCCGGCGACGCCAGCGACGAACGGTTTGGGAATCCGGTTCATCTTGTAGATCGCGGCGTGGAAGTCTCCGAGCATCGCCGTCGCGAGACGAGGCAGCCCCTCACCGGCCTCGTTGAACTCCTTGAGGTCCCCACCGGCGCAGAAGACCTTGCCCTCAGCTGTGACGGACACCGCCTTGACCGCATCGTCGAACTCGATCTCGAGCATCACCTGCTTCAGGTCGCTGGCGAACGTCGGGTTCACCGCGTTCGCTCCCTCGGGCCGAGCGAAGCGCACGTGGGCGACGCCGTCTTGTGTCCGATAGTCGATCGTTGCGAGATCCATCGCCCGAGGCTCGTTCGTCTCGGCCGGTGGGTCAAGCTCGCAGTAGCGTCGCCGCAATGGACGCCGAGATCGATGGAGAACTGGAAGACCGCATTCGACGGTTCCGACGCGAAGCTGTCGATCCGTTCGTCGCCGGTTGGGAGGCCGCCCGCACGATGGCTCCCGTCGAGGTGTATCGCAAGGCGGGCAAGGCAGGGCTCTTGTCCATCTGCGTGCCCGTCGAGCACGGCGGCCTCGGACTGTCGTTCGGGGCCAAGACCCGGGCCTTCGACATCGTGTCCGAGACAGCGATGGGCACCGCCTTCAGCCTCATCAACACCCACAACATCGCCGAACGGTTTGCCGAGGGCGGTTCGGCCGAGCAGCGAGAGCGCTGGCTCCCTGGCCTCATGGACGGCTCGATCATCGGGTGCACGGCGATCACCGAACCCGGGGTCGGGAGCGACGCGACCGCGATGACGACAACGGCGACGAAGGTGGCCGATGGTCTCCGAATCGATGGAGCCAAGGCGTGGATCACCAACGCTCCCATCGCCGACGTCGTCGTTGCGTACGTCCAGACCGAACCAGGGTCGGGAGCGGCGGGCATCGCCGGGATCCTCGTCGACACAGGCCGCCCGGGCGTCGAGTGCGCCGCGGCCGAGGCGATGGTCGGAGGCCACGGCATCGGGGCAGGCACGTTCGTGTTCGACGGCTATCTCGCCGAACCGGGCGACGTGTTGTCGCCCGCTGGTGAAGGTTTCAAGACCCTGATCTCGGGCATCAACGGCGCACGTACGTACGTGGCGTCGATGTGTTGCGCAATGGTCCGGGCGTCACTCGCCATCGCCCTCGACTACGGAGGTGAACGACGTGCGTTCGGCTCGGCGATCGTCGACTTCCAGGGCCTTCGGTGGTCGCTGGCCGAGGTGGCGAACCAGCTCACCGCTGGCCAGGCGTTGGTCGCGAACGCCATCGATGCGATCGAACACGGGGCGCCGCGTGATGCGGTGCTCCCAGCAGCGCATGCCAAGAAGTTCGCAACGCAGATGGCCGAGCCCGCGATCGCGTCCTGCATCCAGGCGATGGGAGCGGCGGGCCTGCGCGACGACTACCCGCTCGCTCGGCACCTCGCGGCCGCCCGGATCGCATCGTTCACCGATGGGTCGACCGAGATGATGACCGAGCGCATCGCCCGCACGCTCCCCACCGACTACCCGCTTCCGTAGCCATCTCGCTTCCCCGCTCCGAGTCAGCGGAGCTCCAGGTCAGCGAATCGGCCCGACCTCCATGTCGTCGGGATACTGCGAGGTGCCTTCTGGCTCGGTCGCGTCCAGCGCGGCTCGTTGCTCGTCGGTCAGCTCGAGTGACCACGCCGCCAACGAGTCCTCGATCGTTCGCCTGCGAGTACTGCCCGGAATCGGAATCACGTGCTCCCCCAAATCGAGCAACCAGGCGAGGCACACCTGGTACACGCTCACGCCGTGCTCGCCCGCCACCTCGGCGAAGGGCGCATATCGGGAGCCGAGTTCGTTGGCCTGGTCGCCTCCGCCGAATGGGCTCCATGGGAGGAAGGCGATACCGGCGTCGGCCGTCGCCGTGAGAACCTCGGCCCCTTCTCGGAATCTGGGCGAGTACTCGTTCTGGACCGCGGAGATCGGCGCAACGCGCATTGCAGCATCGAGTTGTTCGACGCTGATGTTCGACAGGCCGATCGCACCGATCAGTCCGTCGGCTCGGAGCGCCTCGAGATGCTCGACCTGTGCGACGAACGGGTGGGTCGGGTCGGCTCGGTGCAGGTAATAGAGGTCGATGCGATCGGTGTCGAGGGCGATGAGGCTCGCCTCGCAGGCCCGTCGTAGTCCGGCTGCGCTGCCGTCGCGATCGGGCACGGCATCGGTGTTGACGAGCCCGCCTTTGGTCGCGACCACCACGTCGCCGGCATCTCCCGACCATGCACGCAGCGCCTCGGCCACCAGGGCCTCGTTGTGGCCGACCGAATGTCGATCGGGCGCATAGGCGTTCGACGTGTCGATGTGACGACAGCCGGCGTCGAGGGCGGCGGTGATCGTGTCGAGCGCTCGATCGCGTTGCTCGACCATGTCGGGCCATGACATCGGCATGGCCCCGAGCCCGATGGGCGCCACCGTCTTGCCGGCCAGTGGACGAGGAGCACGGGGGTTCGAGATTGCGCCAGTAGACATCGAGCCAATGTAGGTGGCCCGGTCGCACGAGATCTCTGTCGCTGCTGGAATGTGCGTCAGCGATCGCGTGTTCAAAACGAGCATGAGCACCGTTGACATCACCGCCTCGCAGTTCCAAGACACGATCTCCGCCGACGGCGTCGTGTTGGTCGACTTCTGGGCCTCGTGGTGCGGCCCGTGTAAGAGCTTTGCCCCGATCTTCGAGCAGGCCGCTGAGGACCACCCCGACGCGACCTTCGCCAAGGTGAACACCGAGGAAGAGCAGGAGCTCGCCGGTGCCTTGAGCATCCGTTCGATCCCGACCCTGATGATCTTCCGCGATGGCATCCAGGTCTTCTCCCAGCCCGGCGCGCTGCCGGGTGACGCGCTTGAGGACCTCCTCTCCCAGGTCGAGGCGCTCGACATGGATGCCATCCGGGAAGAAATCGCTCAGCAGCAGGACTCCCCGGCCGACGCCTGAGGCCCTGCTCCTCAGGCCCTGATCTTCGGCTGAGGCTCCTCGGTTGCGGCTCGTGGGTCGCTGTTCACGAGTCGGTGAACCGACTTGGAAAGCTCCGGGTCGTGGTCGCCGTCCCGGTAGCGTGCGGCGATGCCCGACGACACCCCCGGTTCGAGCAATCCGTCCGATGAGAACGAAGCTGAATACCAATCGCTCGACTTCATCCGAGCGAAGGTCGAAGCCGACAACGAAGCCGGCGCCTACGGCGGTCGGGTTCAGACCCGATTCCCTCCCGAGCCGAACGGGTTTCTGCACATCGGCCATGCGAAGTCGATCTACCTGAACTTCGGGATCGCAGATGAGTACGGAGGAAGCTGCTTCCTCCGTTTCGACGACACGAACCCCGAAACCGAAGACATCTCCTATGTCGCCGCGATCGAAGAGGATCTCGCCTGGCTCGGTGTGAAACCGTCCGGCCCGGCCCGGTTCGCGTCCGACTACTTCGAGCAGATCTACGAGTGGGCCGAGAGCCTGATCGAACGAGGTCTCGCCTACGTCGACGACCAGGACGCGGAGACGATCTCCGAACAGCGCGGCGGTTTCGGACAACCCGGGATCGAGAGCCCGAATCGCGACCAGCCGGCAGAGGAGGCGCTCGGTCTCTTCCGGCAAATGCGTGACGGCGTCTTCGACGACGGATCGCGCGTGCTGCGCGCTCGGATCGACATGCAGGCCGACAACATGTGGCTCCGCGACCCGGTTCTCTATCGCATCCGCCGGGTTCCCCATCACCGAACCGACGATCGCTGGGTCATCTATCCGACCTACGACTGGGCCCACGGCCAGAGCGACGCCATCGAAGGAACGACCCACTCGCTGTGCACGCTCGAGTTCGTCGACCATCGGGCGCTGTACGACTGGTGTCTCGAACAGCTCGAGCTGCCGCACGAGAAGCCGAATCAGAACGAGTTCGCTCGCCTCAACATCACCCACACGGTTCTGTCCAAGCGTGTCTTGCGAGCGCTCGTCGAGGGCGGTCACGTCGGCGGCTGGGACGACGCCCAGATGCCGACGATTCGAGGCATGCGTCGACGCGGCTATCCGGCGTCGGCCATTCGAGCGTTCGTCGACCGAATCGGCGTTGCCAAGACCAACTCCACCGTCGAAGTCGAGTTGCTCGAATCGTTCGTTCGGACCGAGCTCAATGCGTCGGCGCTGCGGCGTATGGCGGTACTGAAGCCGCTCAAGTTGGTGATCACGAACTGGCCGGACGGCCAGGTGGTCATGGTCGATGCCATCAACAATCCGGAGGACTCAGAAGCCGGCACCCGCCAGGTGCCCTTCACCGGTGAGCTGTGGATCGAGCAGGACGACTTCATGCTCGATCCGCCGAAGAAGTACTTCCGCCTCACGCCGGGCCGCGAGGTCCGCCTGCGGGCCGGCTTCTTCGTGACCGCGACTGAGGCGATCACCGACGACGACGGGAACGTCGTCGAGGTTCGGTGCACCTATGACCCCGAGACCCAGGGCGGGCAGGCCCCCGACGGGCGCAAGGTCAAGGCCACGATGCACTGGGTGTCGGCGGATCACGCGGTCGACGCCACCGTCCATCTATACGACCGTCTGTTCGCGGACTCACACCCGGGAGCCGACGGCGCCGACCCGCTCGAATCGCTCAATCCCGAGGCGAAAGAGTCCGTTTCGGCCAAGCTCGAACCGGCCCTGGCCGACGTCGAGCCGGGCCAGGTCGTGCAGTTCGAGCGACTCGGCTATTTCGCCGCCGACCTCGATGATCCGAAGGTCTTTCACCGCACGGTCGGACTGCGCGACGAGTGGGCGAACATCCAGAAGCGGAAGAAGAACTAGCCCCGTTCCGCGACGAACGCCTCCGCGAGAGCTGTGCGGTCGATCTTGTCGCTCGTGGTTCGAGGAAAGCGATCGTGCCGAGTGAGCGACACCGGCATCGCATAATTCGGGAGCCGGGTCGCGGCATGAGCGGTCACTGACGTCTCGTCGAGCCCGGCGTCGTCACTCGTGAAGGCGGCGTGTACGAGCACCACCCCGTCGTCATCTCGCGACGTGAACGCTGCGGCCTCAGCGACCGACGGATGGGAACCGATCGCGGCCTCGACCTCGTCGAGTTCGACGCGAAAGCCCCTCGTCTTGACCATGCGATCGCCGCGGCCGAGGAAATCGAAGATGCCGTCGTCGCGTTGCGAGACCAGATCGCCGGTTCGAAAGTACAGCCGACCGGCATCGTCGGTGAGATAGCTGACCGCGTTGCGCTCCGGTCGATTCCAATAGCCGAGCGTGATCGATGGTGAGGCGACCAGCAACTCACCAACCTCGCCGACAGCGACCGGTGACTCCGTGCCCGGATCCACGACGAGGACGTCGGTGCGGGGCGATGGCCGACCGATCGGGACGACGTCGTCGGCGCTGGGAGGCTCGACCACCGTGTGGGTGACGCACGCCGGTGCTTCGGCCGGGCCGTAGACGTTCGAGAACTCAGCGTGGGGCACCGCCTGCATCAGCGAGCGCAGATGTCGGGCGGGGAATGGCTCGCCACCGAACAGAACCCAACGGAGCGCTGTGAGGTCGCGTTCTCCGAGTGCGCCGCTCGACGTCAGCTGGATGAATGCGAACGGGACGGTGAAGAGCGCACTGACCGCCTGCTCTTCCAGCAGCTTGGAGAAGCTGGCCGGGAACTTCGTGACCGGCTCGGGAACCAGCACGACGGTCGCCCCGGCGATGCCGGTCGAGAAGAGATCGAAGATCGAGATGTCGAAGTGCAACGGGCCATGGCTGGCCACC
>CALLIQ010000265.1 GCA_938008925.1 uncultured Acidimicrobiales bacterium | reverse complement strand
GGTGGTGGCCTTCGCCAGGTCTTGTTCGACCTGCTGGAGTTCCTTCTCGACCGAGCGGCGCTCGTTGCGCACGGTGTCGAGCGTGGCTCGGGCCTGGCTGAGCACTGCGGCGGCCTGGCTCGCGGCGGTGGCGGCCTGCGTCGCCTGTTCGTTGGCCTCGTCGAGAGCCGCGCCGGTTGCGCCGGTTCCGGCCTGCCCGATTCGCCAGCCACCGGGACCGAAACGGTCGCCGGTTCGGGTGACGACCGTGGTGTCGGGGCTGGTGATGGCGAGATCGAGCGCCTGGGCCCATTCGCCATCGACGGCGACCGCGTTGGCCAACAACCGGTCGAGCAACGGCCCGACGTCGGGCCGGAGGGCCCGCACGTGTCCTCGAACCCGCTCGCCGGAGCCGATGGGAGGTGGCGTCGAGACCGGCGACGCTGCACCGAGTGCGAGCACCGCACCGGAGAGGTCCTGACGGACGAGGGCGTCGAGCGCGGCCCGCCCGTGGGTGACGTCGTCGACCACGACGGCGGACAGCGCCTCTCCGACGGCTGCCTCGACGGCGGACTCCCACCCAGCGTCGATGTCGACGAGGTCGAGGAGGGTGCCGAGCACGCCAGCGTTGCCAGCGAGCGAATCGGCACCGGCGGCACTGCGAGCGGCATCGAGGGCCTGCTCGAGCGCCTGGGCTCGGGCGTGCCAGCGGCTCGATTCGTCATCGGCGGCGCGACGAGCTTCGGTGGCGGCATCGAGCGCAGCGTCGGCGTCGGCCCGCTTGCCCGCCGCAGCGTCGAGGCTGTTCGTCAGTTCTGCGATGCGAGGGGTCAGCTCGTTGACCGTGACCTGTGCCTGCTCACGGCTCGACATCAGGCGGTCGTGGCGGGAACCGAGCGCCTCGAGCTGCTCGATGATGCGGCTCCGCTCTTGCTGATCGCGTTCGGCCGCCGTCTCGAGGGCCGTGACCTGTGCCCGTACCTCGGCCGCTTGGGTGGGCGCCGGAGCGATGCCCTCGCCCCACGCCTCTTCGAACGCCTCTTGATCGGCGGCGAGACGACGTTCGCCGACCTCGATGGCCCCGAACTCGGGATCGAGGTTCGCCTTTTCGAACTTGGCGGTCTCCAGGTCGGCGACAATGCGGGCCGCTTCGGCTTCGAGACTGGCAACGACGCCGTCGTCGACGGCCGACTGCAGCTCGCTCTCCAGGCGGCGGCGGCGCTCGCCGATCACGTTTGCCTGACCCCGGATGCGCTCTCGCAGGCTGCGGCCTCTCGACAGCACGTCGGCGACGTCGGAGCCGCCGAGGGCGGTGAGTTCGGCCTCGGCGTCAAGCACCTGGGCGTCGAGCTTGCCGAGCATCGACTTCAGCTCGATCTCTCGAGCGTCGAAGCCGGCTCGCAGCGTGTGGGAGTTCTCCAGCTTGGACCGCAGGGCGATCAGCTCGCGGCCGGCGAGATGGAGGCGAAGCGCCTGCAATTCGGCGATGAGGTCGCCGTGGCGACGAGCCGCATCGGCCTGCTTCTCGAGCGGACGCAGCTGGCGACGAACTTCGCGGACGAGGTCGTTCAGGCGATTGAGGTTCTCGTCGGTCGAAAGCAGGCGGCGCTCGGCCCTCTCCTTGCGCTTGCGGAACTTCAAAATGCCGGCGGCTTCTTCGATGATCGCTCGCCGATCCTCGGGCCGGGCGTTCAGAACCGCGTCGATCTGGCCCTGCGAGATGATGATGTGCTGCTGGCGGCCGACACCGGAGTCGGACAGCAAGTCCTGGATGTCGAGGAGCCGGCACGACACGCCGTTGATGGCGTACTCGGACTCACCCGTGCGGAACAGGGTGCGGGTGATCGTGACGTCGTTGAACTCGATCGGGAGCACGCCGTCGGTGTTGTCGATCGTGAGCGCGACCTCGGCTCGACCGAGGGCTGCCTTGGAGGCCGTGCCAGCGAAGATGACGTCGTCCATCTTCTGGGAGCGAACGGCGGTCGGCGCCTGCGCACCGAGCACCCACGCCATGGCGTCGACGACATTTGACTTGCCGGACCCGTTTGGCCCCACCACAACGGTGACGCCGGGTTCGAGTTCGAGGGTCGCTGCGTCAGCAAACGACTTGAAACCCTTGATGGCCAGAGACTTCAAATACACAGGTCGCGTACATCTTTCCGGAGCGGCGTCCTCTCTCGAGGCCCGCGTCGCTCCCCCGCTCAGAACGAGACGTCCCGGACCCTATCCGGGTGATGCGGGGTCAGACCTGCGTGCTGCAGAAATAGACGGGCTTGCCCTTGAACTGGGCCTTCTCGATCGGGAGTCGCGATCGGGGGCTCAGCTGGCCAGCTTTGTCGTAGACAGACAGATGGTCGGCGAACTCGCCGGGTGCGCCGGTGAGATCGATGAAGGGCCGACTCTCGAGCGACGTGCCCCGGTATTTGATGGCGTCGTGGAGAATCCCGACGACGGACCGATAGAGGCGTCGCACTTCCTGTGTGGTCAGCTCGTTGGCCTTGCGGTCATAGCGAAGACCGGCGTCGAAGAGGATCTCGTCGCTGTAGATCGCCCCGATGCCAACGAACGCGGAGTCGTCCATCAACAGCACCTTGAGCGGCTCCTTGCGCTGGAGGACGAAGCGACCGAACTCGATCCACGAAATCGGGGCCGTGAGAAGATCGAGGCCGAGATCTGCCGGGTCGGGCAGATAGGCATCGAGCTCTTCGGTTGGGACGACGGCGATGGCCGAACTCCCCTTCTTGTCGGCGATTCGGAGATCGCCGCCCTGCGTGAAGGTGATCGTGACCTGCACATCGCTGGCCACGGCGACCTTGGACGCACAGCGTTCGAGCCGGCCGTCCTCGCCGAGTTGGATGACGAGGGTGTGCTCGTTGTTCATCGTCAAGACGATGGCGAGGCCCGCCCGATCGACCTCGGCGACCTTGGCGCCGATGAGCGGTTCGGTGAACTGCTTCTTGGTCTTGTGGATCGGGAGCGACTTCAGCCCCTTCACCTCGATCTTCTTGACCTTTCGGTCGACTACGTCTCGTTCGAGGTCACGCCGGAGCGTCTCGATCTCTGGAAGCTCAAGTTGTGACATCGCCCAGTTCCCCTTGGATGGCCGGTTCGAATTCATTGTTCGCCTCGATGGCGGCATCACCATCGAGTGCATGCCAAGCAGCTCGGGCGGCGGCTTGCTCAGCTCGCTTCTTCGAGGTGCCGTTCCCCTCACCTCGCGCGAGCGAGTCGATGACGGCGACCGCGGTGAAGCGTTTGTCGTGGTCGGGGCCGGAACCCTCGATCACATAGCTCGGCGGGCCCAGTCCCAACTGGGCCGCGAGTTCTTGCAGTCGGGTCTTGTAGTCCTGGCGTCCGGGACGCTCCGCCCCCGACGAGATGTCTTGCAGCAAGAGGTCGAGCACGACTTCTCGAGCCTCTTCCCAGCCACCGTCGACATAGACGGCGCCGATCACGGCTTCGAGGGCGTCGGCGAGGATGGACTCTTTCTCACGACCGCCCGACTGATGTTCGCCCTTACCGAGACGAAGCTGTGCGCCGAGGTTCAGCCGCATGGCCACCTCAGCGAGCGTGGCGGTGTTCACGACCGACGCACGCAGCTTCGCCAGCTGACCCTCGGGAAGATCGGGATAGGTCGCATGGATGTAGTCGGTGACGGCGAGTCCGAGAACGGCATCGCCAAGAAACTCGAGGCGCTCGTTCGATTCCGCAC
>CALLIQ010000264.1 GCA_938008925.1 uncultured Acidimicrobiales bacterium | reverse complement strand
CGCAGCGGTGGGGTGCTCCTCAAGCACCTGACCGAGCAGCGGCTGCACTCCGACATCGCGCCCGGCGACAGCGTCTTCTACTTCACGACCTGTGGCTGGATGATGTGGAATTGGCTCGTGTCGTGCCTCGGCTCGGGGGCCACGATCGTGCTCTACGACGGCAGCCCCTCCCATCCGACGATGGGCACGATGTTCGACGTCGTCGATCGGTTCGGGGTGACCCTGCTCGGCGTGTCGGCCAAATTCATCGACTCGTGCTTGAAGTCGGGCTTGCGCCCCGTCGACTCGAACGAGCTGGCGACGCTGAAGACGGTGTGTTCGACCGGTTCGCCGCTCAGCCCCGAGGGTTTCGCCTGGGTGTACGAGGCTGTCGCCCCCGACGTGCATCTCGTGTCGATGTCGGGCGGTACCGACCTCTGCGGTTGCCTCGTGGCCGGCGATCCGACGAGGGCCGTCGTGCCAGGCGAGATCCAGGTGCCGAACCTCGGGCTCGACACCACCGTGTTCGACGACATGGGCCGACGCATCACCGACGGGTCGCAGGGCGAGCTGGTGTGCACGAACCCGTTCCCTTCGATGCCCCTCGAGTTCTGGGGCGACGACGACGGCAGCCGCTATCGCTCCGCCTACTTCGAGCGGTTCCCCGAACTCCCCGACGGCGCCGGCACGAGCGGAACCGTCTGGGCTCACGGCGACTACGCATCGCTCACCGAACGGGGTGGCATGGTGATCCACGGCCGGTCCGATGCCACCCTCAACGCGTCGGGCGTTCGCATCGGCACCGCCGAGATCTACGGCGTGGTCGAACAGATCGACGAGGTCACCGAGGCCATCGCTATCGGCCAACAGTGGGATGACGACACTCGCATCGTGTTGTTCGTGACGCTGGCTGACGGCGCGGTGCTCGACGACACCCTCATCGCCCGGATCAAGACCGATCTACGAGCGAAGTGTTCGCCCCGCCATGTGCCGGCGGTGATCAAGGCGGTTGCCGACATTCCGCGGACACGCTCGGGCAAGATCGTCGAACTGGCCGTGACCGAGGTGATCCACGGTCGGCCGGTCAAGAACCTCGAGGCGCTCGCCAACCCCGAAGCCCTCGACCTCTTCTCGGTCTGACCGGGCCTCGGCTACCGTCCGGCGATGGTGCTCTCGAAGTTACGAGACCTCGTCAGCCGGACGACCGAGGAATCAGCCGAACCAGCCGATCCGTTCGTCCGCGCCCTGCGATCAGCGCTGAGCCCCGAGCGGGTCAAGCTCGATGGCGCCCACCGGGCGCTCCTCAGCCATGACGCGTCGGTGTTCGACGGCGGGAACTCCGGCCCCGTCGTGTATCCGGAGACCACCACCGAGGTGCAGGCGGTCATGCGCCTCGCCGCCGAACATGGCCGCAACGTCGTGCCGCGAGGGGCGGGCACCGGCCTCGCCGGCGGGGCGATTCCCCTCGGTGTTCCCGTCGTCGTCGCCGTCACTCGGATGAACGCGATCCTCGAGATCGACGAAGCGAATCGGGTCGCATGGGTGGAGCCCGGCGTGATCAACCTCGATCTCACCAAACATCTCACCCCGCTCGGCTATCACTTCGCCCCCGACCCATCGAGCCAGCAGGTCTGCACGATCGGCGGCAACGTCGCCAACAACTCCGGCGGCCCGCACTGCCTCGCCTATGGCGTCACGAACGCCCACATCGCCGCAATGGAGGTCGTCCTCCCCGACGGCGAGGTCGCCATGCTCGGCGGGCTCGAGGCCGAACCCGCCGGACTCGATCTCCGCGGTGTGTTCGTCGGCAGCGAGGGGACGCTCGGCATCGTCACCAAGGTCGCCGTTCGCCTCACGAAGAACCGGCCAGCGGTGCGCACCCTCCTGATGGCCTTCGACGACGTGCGCGATGCGGCCAACACCGTCAGCGACGTGATCGCAGCCGGCATCGTGCCCGCCGCGATGGAGGTGATGGATCGGGCGATCACCGCCGCGGTCGAGAACTACGTCAACGCCGGCTACCCGCTCGACGCTGCGGCGGTGCTGCTCGCCGAGGTCGATGGTCTCGAGTCCGGTGTCGACATCGACGCCGATCGGATCGCCGAGATCGCCAGGTCGAATCGAGCGACCGACGTTCGCCTCGCCCAGTCGGACGAAGAACGCATGCTGCTCTGGAAGGGGCGAAAGACGGCGTTTGGAGCGGTCGCCCAGATCGCCCCCGACTACTACCTCCACGACACCGTCGTCCCCCGTTCGGCGCTGGCCGACGTGCTCGACGAGATCTATGCCATCGCCGACCGACACGACCTGTTGATCATGAACGTGTTCCACGCCGGCGATGGGAACCTGCATCCGCTGATCGTCTTCGACGGTCGCGACGACGGCGTGCTCGACCGAGTCCATGCCGCTGGCGGTGAGATCATCACCGCGTCGCTCGACGCTGGCGGCGTCTTGTCCGGCGAGCACGGCATCGGCGTCGAGAAGCAGCAGTACATGGACCGAATGTTCACCGACGCCGATCTCGACCATCAGAACCGTCTCCGCCAAGCGTTCGACCCGGGCTGCCGGACCAACCCGGGGAAAGTGATCCCGTCCGGACACAGCTGCGCCGACATCGCATCGTTGCGGTCGGTTCAGAACGAGGTGTGGGGATGAGTCGAGGAGCCGCTGTCGAGCCGACATTGGCCATCGACGATCCGGTGCTGTCGGCCTTCGCCGAAGAAGTCGGCGACACCAGCCCGGTCGCCGTGCTCGGTGGGCAGACCCGTTGGGACCTCGGTGGCGCCCCGGTCGACGACCCCTATCTGGTACGAGCGCCGACCGGCATCGTCGACTACAAGCCCGAGGAGATGACCGTCAAGGTTCGGGCCGGCACGTCGGTCGCCGACCTCCACGCCGCACTGGCCGAGAAGGGACAGCGAACGGCGCTTCCCGAGCGGGGCGGCACGATCGGTGGCGCCTTGGCCGTCGGCGAGAACGACGTGTGCGCCCTCGGTCGAGGCCGGGTCCGGGAGAGTCTGCTGCAGGTCCGCTACGTCTCAGCCGAGGGTCGGCTCGTGAGCAGTGGTGGCCCGACGGTCAAGAACGTCTCCGGCTTCGACTTGCCTCGGCTCATGGTCGGCTCGCTCGGCACGCTCGGCTGTTTGGCCGAGGTCATTCTTCGCACCAATCCCATCCCGGCCGAGTCACGGTGGCTCCGGACCGATCGGTCGTCTGGCGAGTCGGCACCGGCTGACGCGGTGGCGGTGTTCGATGGGCTGCTCAACCCCAGCGCGGTGCTCTTCGACGGATCGAGTGTGTGGGTCAATCTCGAGGGACACGACGCTGACGTCGCCCACCAAGCATCGATCCTGGCGTCGCTTGGCTCGTTCGTCGCGATGGATGGACCGCCCGACCTGCCACCGCACCGGTGGTC
>CALLIQ010000263.1 GCA_938008925.1 uncultured Acidimicrobiales bacterium | reverse complement strand
GTCCGGTTCGTCGACGGGGAGCGCGACGATGCCGAGGTCGAGATCGCCCTCGAGGAGGCGCAGCACCTGGGAGGTCGTCGTTGCGTCGGCGACGACGAGCTTGACGTCCGGTGCGGTCGTGGCGAGCCGATGGACGAGGAGTGGGGTGATCCATCGAGCGGTCGTGCCGATGACGCCGATCCGAACCGTTCCCCTCGGCGAGCCCTGGAGCGATGAGACATCGGCCTCGAGGGCGGCGAGCTCGTTCTGGATCCGGCGGGCCCGGGTGGCGACGGCGTCGCCCTCCTGCGTCGGTTGGCCTGTGGCTCGATCGATCAGGATGACGTCGAGTTCGCGCTCGAGGCGGGCGACGTGGGTGGAGATGTTCGACTGGACCGTGTGGGTCGCCCGGGCTGCGGCTGTGAACCCGCCGTGTTCGATGACGGCGAGAAACGCCTGGAGCTGACGCAGGTCCATGAGCCAGGCATCTTGTCACAACCCGATGGGCACGACATCGGTCGCTCGACACACCGAGCTGTTCGTCGGCGACCTCGTCGGAAAACGAACGAGACCGACTGCGGAAAGCAGCCGGTCTCTGCGGGCGACCGGTACGAGGGGGACCGACCAGTTCGCCTGTGCGGCTGGCGTACGAGGGGGACCGACGCCTGCCGCATGGAAGCACCTCCTCAGGGGGACCGATGAGGTGCTTTCGTGTTAGAGGACAATGTAGTGAACCGTCGGTCATCTGTCGACTAGTTTGTGATGATATTCACAATCTCTTCGACAGATGGGCTGATCGCTCGCCGCTGAGTGGTCCATCAGTGGCCCGTTCGTGGTGCGTCAGCGGTTGGCACGTGGTTGGCCCTTGGGCGGGCAGCCCATTGAACGGAGCGACGCCGGGGCCGACCGAGCGGTGATGCGGGCCGTCGGACTTTCGGCCCGGCTCAGCTCGATCTCGGCCCGACCGATAGCTTTCTCACCATGGCGAACTCGGCAGCCTTCTTCGACCTCGATCGCACGTTGCTCCAGGGCGCGAGCGGTCCGATCATCTCTGGAGCGCTGCGCGACCAGGGCGTGCTCGGCTCGAAGCCGGTGCCGGGCGAGAAGCTCGTGTTCGGGCTGTTCAACCTCATCGGCGAGACCTTGCCGTCGATGGCGATCACCCGCCAGGGTGCGCGTGCGGCAAAGGGCTGGTCGCAAGAAGCGACACGTCGGGCTGGCGAACAGGCCGCCCCCGAACTCGTGGCAGCCGTCGAACCGTTCGCCCGGGAGATGATCGCCGATCACCGCGCCGCGGGACGCAAGATCGTGCTCGCCACCACCACGCCCTTCGACGTCGTCAAGCCGTTCGCCGACCTGCTCGAGCTCGATGGCGTGCTCGCAACGCACTACCGAGTTCGAGACGGTCTCTACGACGGAACGATCGATGGCGAGTTCGTGTGGAATCGAGGCAAGGCCCGTTCGGTCACCGCATGGGCCAAGGCAAACCTGGTCGAGCTGGCCGACAGCTACGCCTATACCGACTCCATCTTCGACATTCCCATGCTCCATGCGGTCGGTCACCCGACCGCGGTCAACCCCGACCCGCGCTTGTTCGCGTACGCCGCACTCCGGAGCTGGCCGACGCTGTGGTTCAACGCACCGCCCGGCGTTCCGAAGCCGGTCGGCATCGAGCCGCAGCAGATCGCCATCGCGCTGGCTCGTCCGGAGTTTCTGCCTTGGGTCGACATCGACGTGAGCGGTGTCGAGAACGTCCCGGCCGAGGGCGGAACGATCTTGGCGATGAACCACCGCAGCTATCTCGATCCGTTGGTGATGGGATTCGCCGCTGGCCAGATCGGGCGACCCGCTCGCTTCCTCTCCAAGAAGGAGGTGACCGACGCGCCGATCGTCGGTCAGGTCACCAAGGCACTTGGCGCGATCCGGGTCGATCGCGAAGGCGGCGGTGACGAGCCGATGCAAGAGGCGGCGCGAGCGCTGCGCGCCGGCGAGCTCATCGCTGTGTTCCCCCAGGGCACGATCCCGCGCGGGGAAGCGTTCTTCGATCCGGAGTTGAAGGGTCGCTACGGCGCGGTGAAGCTCGCCATCGAGACGGGCGCTCCGGTCGTCCCGGTCGGGATCTGGGGAACCGAGAAGGCGTGGCCTCGCAACCGGTCGATGCCGTACGTGCTGAATCTGGCCAATCCGCCGAAGGTCTCGATCTCGATCGGCGAGCCCTATCACCCGACCAGCGACGATCCGGCCGACGCGATCGTCGAGCTGATGGACAAGATCGTCGAGCTCTTGCCGCCCGAGGCCAAGCACCACGTGGTGCCGACCGAAGCCCAGCTCGCCGCCACACACCCCTCCTCCTGACCCCAGCCCCTCACGCGCTCCCTCCTCGAGCGGGCGCCCGCCCCACACACGCCCCACCGGTTCTGGAGGCTGCACCGGTTCTGGAGGCTGACAGCGCTCCGCCCGTCGTTCTGGAGACGGACCGCGCTGGTCTCGGCGCGCTGGGTCTCCGGAACGGAGTGGGCGGCGCGCTGAGCCTCCAGAACGCGAGGGGCGCGCTGGGTCTCCGGAAGGGGACGGTGGCGAGTCGGTCGAGCTGAGGGTGGACGCGAAACGGGCGCCTCCCGCAGGAGACGCCCGTTCCGGAGAAGGTGGCTCGCTAGGCGAGGTTCTTGCGGATCACGTTGAGCGCCGAGCCGGCCCGGAACCATTCGATCTGATCGTCGGAGAACGTGTGGTTCGTGAGGAAGGTCCACGACTCGCCCTCGGCGGGGTTCACCTGGACGGTGACCTGAGCGCCCGGGGCAAGATCGTCGAGTCCGATGATGGTGAGCCGGTCGTCCTCGCCGATGCGGTCGTAGTCGGCGGGGTCGGCGAAGGTCAGCGGCACCATGCCCTGCTTCTTCAGGTTGGTCTCGTGGATCCGGGCGAAGCTGCGTGCGATCGCCACGAGCCCGAGGCGGAAGCGGGGCTCCATGGCCGCGTGCTCACGGCTCGAACCCTCACCCATGTTCTCGTCGCCGATCACGACCCATGGCTGGCCGGCCTCGTGGTAGGCCTTGGCCATGTCGGGGAAGCTCTGGCGCTCGCCGGTGAGCTGGTTCTTGCCCATACCCACGATGTTCTCGTTGTAGGCGCTGACCGCACCGAGGTAGAGGTTGCCCGAGATGTTCTCGAGGTGGCCGCGGTACTTGAGCCACGGACCGGCCATCGAGATGTGGTCGGTCGTGAACTTGCCGTGGGCCTTCACCAGGATCGGCAGGTCGGTGTAGTCGCTCGCCGGGCGAGGCTCGAACGGCGTCAGCAGCTGGAGGCGATCGGAGGTGGGGGAGACGGCGACGTTGATGTCCGAGCCGTCCTCCGGAGGAGCGATGAAGGTCTCTTCGCCCTCGTCGAACCCGGACGGAGGCAACTCGATGCCGACGGGGACCGACAGCGACACCTCGTCGCCGGCGTCGTTGACCAGGGTCCCGTTGATCGGGTCGAAGTCGACCGATCCCGACAGGGCGAGGGCCATGACCGTTTCGGGCGAGGTGACGAAGGCGAGGGTCGCCGCGTCGCCGTCGTTGCGCTTCGGGAAGTTGCGGTTGTAGGAGGTGACGATCACGTTGGCGATGCCGGGTTCGCGCTCGTCGGAGCGGTCCCACTGGCCGATGCACGGGCCGCAGGCGTTGGCCAGCACGGTGGCGCCGAGTGCCTCGAAGTCGGCCAGCAGGCCGTCGCGCTCGATGGTTGCTCGCACCTGTTCTGAACCGGGTGTGATGAGCAGCTTGGTCTTGAGCGACAGGCCCTTTTCCTTGGCCTCTCGGGCGATGGAGGCGGCCCGGGTGATGTCCTCGTAGGAGGAGTTGGTGCAGCTGCCGATGAGGGCGGCGCTGATCTCCAACGGCCATCCCTTCTCGGCCGCCTCGGCGCCGAGGTCCTTCACCTCGCGGGCGAGGTCGGGGGTGTGGGGGCCGTTGATGTGAGGCGTGAGGGTCGACAGGTCGATCTCGATGACCTGGTCGTAGTAGTCGGCCGGGTTGGCGAGCACCTCGTCGTCGGGCCGGAGGTGGTGGGCGACGGCGTTGGCGGCGTCGGCGGTGGCCTCACGTCCGGTGGACTTGAGATAGCGGGCCATGGCGTCGTCGTAGGCGAAGATCGAGGTGGTCGCCCCGATCTCGGCGCCCATGTTGCAGATCGTCGCCTTGCCGGTGGCGCTGAGACTGTTTGCGCCGTCGCCGATGTACTCGACGATGGCTCCGGTGCCGCCCTTGACGGTGAGGATCTCCGCCACCTTCAAGATGACGTCCTTCGGGGCGCTCCAGCCGCTGAGCTCGCCGGTGAGCTTGACGCCGATGAGCTTCGGGGCTCGCACGTTCCAGGGGAAGCCGGTCATGACGTCGACGGCATCCGCGCCGCCGACACCGATGGCGATCATGCCGAGACCGCCGCCGTTCGGGGTGTGGCTGTCGGTGCCGATCATCATCCCGCCGGGGAAGGCGTAGTTCTCGAGCACGACCTGGTGGATGATGCCGGAGCCCGGCTTCCAGAAGCCGCCGCCGTACTTGGCGCTGATCGACTTCAGGAACTCGTAGACCTCTTCGTTCGAGTCGATGGCGCGAAGCAGGTCTTGCTCGGCCTCGACCTTGGCCTGGATCAGGTGGTCGCAGTGGGTGGTGGTCGGCACCTGGACCTCGGTGAGGCCGGCGGTGTCGAACTGGAGCCACGCCATTTGGGCGGTGGCGTCCTGCATGGCGACGCGGTCGGGGCGGAAGTCGACATAGCTCGCACCCCGCTCGTATTCGGCGTTCGGGTCGTCGAGATGGTTGGCCAGGATCTTCTCGGTGAGGGTCAAGGCCTTGCCGGTGCGGGCTCGGAACGCGGCCACGCGTTCATCGAGGGTGGCGTAGACGCCGTTGATGAGTTCGATCGGGGTCTCGGGACCGACAGCCATGCGATGCTCCTGAAGCGTGAGGTGAAGCGACGGCGGATCGGGCGGGAGTAGACACCGCC
Organism: uncultured Acidimicrobiales bacterium; assembly: GCA_938008925.1. Lineage (GTDB taxonomy): Bacteria > Actinomycetota > Acidimicrobiia > Acidimicrobiales > SZUA-35 > CALEWY01. The sequence continues at coordinate 2,966 of CALLIQ010000263.1, read as the reverse complement.
CCAGCTCGTCTGATACAACTGTAATACAAGTGAGGACGATTCGCTACCACCAAATCGCCGACGACCTTCGCTCCCGTCTCGACGGCGGCGAGTTCGCAGCCGGCCGACGACTCCCGAGCGAAGCAGCGCTGGGAGCACACTACGACGCGAGCCGGGTCACGATCCGCAAGTCCCTCGAAGTGCTCCGCGAGGACGGTCTCGTCGACTCACGACAGGGTTTCGGTTGGTTCGTCGCGGCGGAGCCCGTGGCCCAGCCGCTCACCGGTTTGGCAACGATCGAGGATCAGCTGGCCCGCTCGGGGCGAACGTCAGAACGACGAATCGTCGACTTCTCGTTCGTCGATGCACCGGCTGCCGTCGCCGGCTCGCTCGGTGATCGAGTCCTCGAGGTGAGCAGGGTCAACCTGGCCGACGGTGAGCCCTTTGCCCGCGTCACCGTGTGGTGTCGAGAAGATCTCGGTGCGAATCTCTCGAAGGCCGAGGTCGAACGCTCGAGCTTCTATCAACTGCTGGCGGTCGACGTCGGTGGAGCGAGCCAGCGAATCGGCGCTGCGGTCGTCGAAGACCACGACGCGGCCTTGCTGGGACTGCCGACGGGTTCGGCGGTGCTCGTCGTGCATCGCACCACCCACGACGTCGATGGCAACGCGGTGCTCATGTCCGAGCACGTGTTCCCCGGCCACCTCACCGAGTTCGTCGCCGAGCTCCCGCCGGTCGACGACGACGTCGCACCGTCTGGCCTCCGTCTCGTGGAATAGCCGTCTCGTCGAGTAACCAGCTCGTCGAGTAACCAGCTGGTCGAATAACCAGCTGGTCGAATAGTCAGCTCGGCGGCGGGGAGGCCATTCGCCAGCTATCGTCCCGCCCGCTGTGCCTGACCGTCGAGCCCTTCGCCCCACCAGAACGTCGGCCCTCCGATGACATCGACCGACGACCGCGCGGCCGACCCGAGCGCTGAGCTCGAACCGCCGGACGTGGGCGGGTTCTCCCTCGATCAGCTCACGTGGTCGTCGACACTGGTCGGCCTCGCCATCGCGGTCACCGAGCTCGCGCTGGCCATCGCGCTCGCCGCGATCATCTTCGTCGGCCCGCTCGAGTCGGCGCTGCCCCGCGCTGCCCCAGCGTTCGTTCTCAGCGGCGGCATCGTCTCGGTCGTCGTCGCCATGCGCTCGCGCCTGAGCGGCACGATCGCGGGAGCCCAGGACCTCGCCCCCATCGTGTTGTTGACGGGAGCGACGTCGATCGCGGCATCCGGGTCCGGCGACCCCGGGATGACGATGCTGGTCATCTTGGCGGTGTCCGCCGGTGTGTATGCGCTCGCCCTGTGGGCCATCGACGCCTTCGGGCTCGTGGACGTCGTCCGCTTCATGCCGTCGACCGTCGTGATCGGCTTCGTCGCCGGAACGGGATACCTCCTCGCCGGTGGTGGGCTGCAGGTCGCCAACGCCAGCGGCGAACGACTGACCGGATTGTTCGGCACCGAGTTCGGTGCCCCCGAATTCTGGGTGCCCTGTGTTCTGCTCGGGATCCTGATCGCGGTGTCGACGATGTCCACGCGGGTTCCAACGGTGATGATCGGCTTGAGCGTCATCGGGTCCGTCGCTCTCTTCTATGCCGTGACCGCCGTCATCTCGAGCGTCGACGCCGTGTCCGCCAACAACCAGCTCATCGGTCCGTTCAACGACATGGACCGGTGGCGGCCACTGACGCCGGCGGATCTCGACGAGGTCGATCTCGGCGCCGTGCTTCGAGCCTGGCCCGCGATCGCGGCGGCGGTCTTCGTGTCGGTGATCGGCGTGTTGCTGAATCTCAAGGGCCTCGAGGACGAACAAGATGGACCCTTTGAGTTTCGCCGGGAGATCCGGAGCGTGTCGGCATCCAACGTGCTCGTCGTGTTCACGGGCGGCCTCATCGGCTTCCACAGCCTCGGCAACTCGACCATGGCTCGCAAGAACGGCGTTCGGGGCTCGGTGATCCCCTTCGGTGTCGGCATGTTCGCGATCGTCGGCGCGGTGGTCGGCGGATCGCTCGTCGGCTATCTGCCGCGATTCGTCGCCGGCGGCGTGCTCCTCGGAACCGGGTCGGTGTTGTTGATCGACGCAGGCCGCTCGTTGCTGAAGCTCCGCTCGGTCGAAGCGTTCGTCGGTCTCGCCATTCTCGCAGTGGTCATTCGGTGGGGCATGCTCGAAGGCGTCGCGACCGGGCTCGCGGGCGCGGTCATGATCTTTCTCGTCCGCTACAGCCGTATCGACCCGGTTCGCAAGGCTGGCAATCTGGTCGATCACACGAGCCGGATCGACCGATCACCGGTCGAACGGGCGGCGTTGTTGGCCGATCCCGATCGAGTGCAGGTCTTGCGTTTGCAGGGCTACCTCTTCTTCGGTTCGGTCGACAACGTACGAGCGCGAGTGGCAGCGCTCGTCGCCGAGCACGCCCCCGACTGCATCGTCGTGGACTTCCGCTACGTCACCGGCGTCGACGCATCGGCCCTCACGTCGTTCCGTCGGATGGAAAAGGCGGTCGGTCGCGCCGGCGGTTCGTTGTGTCTCGCCGGCGCCGAACACATCTTCGGGGACGGCGCCGATGTCAATGCGGCTGTTGGTGTGGCCGCTGATGCTGACGAGGATGCGGCCGTCGGAACCGACCAGCCAACCGATCGATTCGTCGACCTCGATCATGCGCTCGAATGGGCCGAGGCCATCGTGTTGTCCGACACGCACGACTCCACGCCTGTCCTGGGCATCTCGGCTCGCCTCGCCGATCAGTTCGTGACGCTCACCTTCGACGACGGCGACCCCGTCGTCTCGATCGGTGACGAGGGCAACGCGCTGTTCATCATCGCCGAAGGCCTGTGCGTGGCATCGCTGCCGACGCCGAGCGGCGGGCGCCGCCGCCTCCGAGAGTTCGGTGTCGGGTCGCTCGTCGGTGAGATCAGCTTCTTGTCGGGGAGCGCTCGCACGGCCGAC
>CALLIQ010000262.1 GCA_938008925.1 uncultured Acidimicrobiales bacterium | reverse complement strand
ACTCGCTCGTCCAACTGGCGTTTCAGCGGACGGTGGTGGAACCAACCCACCGCCCGCGGCCGCCAACGCCCCTAACCCACCGCCAAGCCCGTCCCGTTCTGGAGACCCTGCGCGCTCGCCCTCTCCCAACCGCGCCGCTCTCCACTCGCACACCTCCCCACGTTCTGGAGGCCCAGCGCGCCCCCTCTCTCGTTCTGGAGACTCAGCGCGTTACAGACGGCGCGAATCCTCTCCAGAACGACCGGCGGGGCGCGCTCAGCCTCCAGAAGGGGTAGCGGGCAGGCACGACCGGCGGGGCGCGCTCAGCCTCCAGAACGTGACGGGGAGCTCGGCGACGAGGAGCTGAGTGGCGGGTCAGCCGAGTTCGTGTTGGTCGGTCTCGCTGAGGGCGGACCGCAGCTGATCGGTCCGATCGGCGAGTTCCGCCAGACATCGGTCGGTCGGCCGCTCGACGGCTGCGGCAAGGGACCGGGCGCTCTCGGTGAGCCGAGTGAGGTCGACGGCGTCGGCGGCGTGATGATCCGATGGCTTGGTGTGCCGATCGCTCCGGCGGGCATCCGCCTCGGTCTCTCGGACCACGCGGTGCGCGGCCTCGGCACTGTCGCTCAGATGATCTCGGACCGGCCCGGGTGGGGTCTGCTCGGCGAGCTCGGCGATCTCCGATGCGTTGGCGACCATCGACTCGAGCATCGGGCGCCAACCGACCGGCAACTCCCCGAGATAGAGCACGCCGCCACGGCGTCGCTGCACGTACCAGCGTCCGATGGTGACGATGCCGGGGACAAGGCTCGCGGCGAGCAACCACGGTGAAATCGATGACGAAGAGAGCCCGAAGACGCCGACGATGACGAAGGCGGCGGCCAGTCCGCCGATCGCCTGGAGCGTGCCGGACGTCAGCGCGTCAAAGCGCTCGGAGTCGGGATGCCGCTCGATCACCCGTAGGTGCTGTGGACGCCGCATCCCTCGATCGTAGATCGCCGTCCGCGAACAGAATCCGCGCCCACCGTCCGGTGCTGCGGACTTCGCGACCAGCGAGTGGGTCGGCGCAGCGCTTGGCCCGTATGGTCCGATCGTGTCCTCCCAGGATTTGCCGTTGTTCGTCGTCGATGGTGACGAGTTCGTTCCTCAACCGGTCTGCCGTGGTCCCTGGGATCACGGCCTGCTCCATGGGAGCCCCATCACCGGGCTCGCAGGCTGGGCTGCACGCCGAGCCCTTGGCGACCGGGCCGACTCGATGTGGCCGACGAGGCTGACGGTCGACTTGCTGAGTGCTGCCCGTCTCGAACCGTTCCGAGTCGAGACCGAGGTGGTCAAGGCGGGCCGAACCACGGCGGTCGTCGACGTCACGATCATCGGTGCCGACCGGCCGATCGCTCGCGCCAGCACCTCCTGGGGCACAGCGCAGCCAACGCCGGAACCGACGGGCGTCGATCCACAGCAGTTCCTGCACTACGCATCGCCGGTCGACCCCGCCGCCAACACCACGATCGACTACCCGCGTCCGGGGTTCAACTGCGACGCCGTCGAGCTGCGAGCCCGCGAGGGCTACGCCGATCGAGCCGGCGGAGGACACGCGTGGGTCCGGCTGGCCTCGGATCTGATCGACGGTGAACCGCTCGACCCGTTCATTCGATTGGCAACCCTCGCCGACTTCTCGGCCGCGGTCGGATGGGACGTCTCTGCCAACGGCACGAACCTGATCAACACCGACATCACGCTGCAGTTGCTCCGCCCGCTCGTCGGCGAGTGGGTGATGATCGATGCCGAGACGAAGTCGTCCCCGCTCGGGGTCGGCTGGATCGAGGCGATCTGGTGGGACGTCCACGGGCCGGTCGCCCGCACCTCGCAGTCGGTCGTCGAGACCGCGACGACGCTCGGTTGAAACCTCTTACGAGGCGATCGGCACGCCGGTGAACACCGACGTGACCGGATCGGACCACGGCCCGACCTCGCCGAACGGACCGACCTCGCGGACCCGATAGGTGCGTGGCACAAACGGGCTGAGCTCACGATCGCCGAACCACGCAACGCTGTTGCCCCCCGATCGGGGGAAGACGCCGATGTACTGCCCGTCGCGCTCGATGTCGATGGCGGAGTTCGGATGCATGCCCTCGATTCGCAGCACGGCCACAGAGTTGTCGGCGTATGGGATCGTCAGGGCCGGCGCGCCGCCGGGAACGGTCACGGTCAACTCGGGTCCGAACGGGCCAACCGCTCCGGACGCGTCGCTCACGAGTCGCGCCTGGTAGACGTGGGTGTCGCCGGGCTTGACGTCTCGGTCGAGCAGGCGGCTGGTGAAGTCGCCGAGCGAATCGGCGTCGAGCTGGACGCCATCACGGAACAGTTCGATCGTCGTGAAGGGCGCCGGTTCCCACGCAAAGGGAACGAGGTCTCGGCTCAACCGAAACACCCCGGCGTCGACCACGAGCCGCGGATCGCGTAGTGTCACGTCCGTCGTGGTGAACGTCACGGTCTCGCTTGGCCCGATCTGGCCGTCGACGACGGCGCGCACCGAGGCGGTGTAGGTCTTCATCGGCTCCAGGAACCGGACGGTGGTCCATCCGTTCTCGCTCGTGAGTACACGGCCGTCCAGCCGGACCTGATAGAGATCGGCCTCGGGCAGTGTGCGCCAGTTGAGGACGGCGAGCGTCCCCTCCGCCCTCGCGACGCGCAGGCCATCAACGGCTGCGATGCCTGCCGCTTGGGCGCTCGAGCCGCCGTCGGTCTGAGCGATCGCCGGTGTTGCCGCCGTCATGGTGGCCGCCGCCACAATGCCGGCCAGTAGCCGAGTCGCGTTCGTTCGCCGTGCCGTGTTCTTCATGGTTCCCGCCTTCGCCGCTTCACTTCTTGCTGCTTCTCGCAGCTTCCCGCTGCGCCGCCTGATCGTCCCACGGTCGGCTGTGTACGAACAGGGCCTTGGGGACCATGACCCGGGGGCGCGTACAGTCGGCCCAGTGAGTGGACCCCTCAGCAATCTGCGCGTACTCGACCTGGCGACCGTGCTCGCCGGTCCCGGTTGCGCTCGGTACCTCGCCGACTTCGGCGCCGACGTGATCAAGATCGAGCGCAAGGGCGTCGGCGACACCTCGCGCAACCTCGGTTGGCGCGACCCGGAGGACGACCAGACGTTCTTCTTCAAGGGAGCGAACCGCAACAAGCGTTTCATCGAGCTCGACCTGCGAGCGGCGGCCGACGTCGAGCGGTTCTTCACCCTGGTGGAGCACAGCGACGTGCTGGTCGAGAACATGCGGCCGGGCAAGTTGGCCGCCCTCGGCATCACCACCGAGGCGCTCCTCGCTCGCAACCCGAAGCTGGTCATCACCCGGATCACCGCGTTCGGTCAGTCCGGCCCCTACAAAGACCGCCCGGGGTTCGCCAGCCTCGCCGAGGCGATGTCGGGCTTCGCTGCGCTCAACGGTGAGGCCGACGGCTCGCCCGTGCTTCCACCGATCGCCCTCACCGACGAAGCGACCGCGCTCGCTGCCGCTTTCGCCACGATGGTCGCCGTCCACTCCGGCGTCGGCCAAGAGGTCGACATGAGCCTGGTCGAGAGCCTCAACCAGTTGATGGGGCCACTCGCCTCGCTCTATCTCCGCACCGGCGATCAGCAACCGCGCCTCGGGTCCGGCTTGCCGTACTCGATCCCTCGTGGGGCCTACCGCACGAAGGACGACAAGTGGGTGGTGGTGTCGACCTCGGCCGAGTCCGTCGCCGCCCGGGTGATGGACCTGATCGGGCTGGGTGGGGATGATCGTGTCACGACCGTCGCCGACCGGATGGAGCACCGCGTGCTG
>CALLIQ010000261.1 GCA_938008925.1 uncultured Acidimicrobiales bacterium | reverse complement strand
ACGATGGCGGTGTCGAACTCGAGGCCCTTCGCCTGCCACGGGTCGAGCCACGTCGCTCGCTGATCTCCCTCACCGGCATCGTTCCCGTCGCTGACGGGGGCCACGCCGTGAAGGCCGAGTCCGACCACGCCGATGGAGCCGTCGATTCCCGGGTCCGCGACCACCTCGCCGACGACTCGGGAGACCGCGGCCTGCAGCGTCTCGACCGACGAGTCGACAGCGATCGCCTCCGGCTGATGACCGGATGACCGGATCGACGTCGAGGTCGCCAACGACGGAGCGAGCTCGGTCAGCACGGTGCTCGCCAGGTCGTTGATCTCCGCCGGTGAGCGATAGTTGATGGTGAGCTCGCGCCGGTCGAACTCTCGGATCGATGGCGGGAGGTGCTCACGCCATGTTCCCGGAGCCCCGATCGACCGTTGAGCGAGGTCGCCGACGATGGTCATCGCTCCCCCGCGGGCTCGACGCACCACCATCCGCCACTGCATCGGTGTCAGGTCTTGGGCCTCGTCGACGATGACGTGGCCGAAACGCCACGACCGTTGACCGAACGCGAGCTCAACGACCGTGGCGCTCTCCTCTTCGAGATCGTCGGCGCCTTCGAGCTCCAGTTCGTCGACTCGAACGTCGTCGTCATCGTCGTCGAGCTCGATGGCCCGATCGTCGGTGGCGCCGCCCTCTCCATCACCTTCTTCGTCTTCGAGCTCGGCGGTCGAGACGTAGGCCGCGAGCTCGTCCTCTTCATCGTCGTCGGGCTCATCGTCCACCGGCAGTTCGACGATGTCGCCGATCTCGAGATGGGGCGACGCTTCGACGTCTCGTTGAAGGGCCATCTCGAACTCGTCTCGGGCGTCGCGAGCTCGCTGTTGTTCTTCTTCCGACTGACCCATCGACCCGCCGAGCAGCTCGTGCAGCTCATCGAGGAGGGGAACGTCGGCGTCGGTCCAGCGAATCGACTCCAGCTCGTCCTCGGCCGCTGGCGGCCGGAACAACGAGGCTGCGTCACCATCGTCGATCCCTGCGCTGGCGGCGGCCGATCGCAGCAGCGCCTTCGACCCGAACAGATCGCGCAGCGCTCGCTCGGGAGTGAGCGAAGGGAAGTGACGGAGCAGGTAGGCCTCGACGATGGTCGAGCGCCGGAACGTGGCTCGTGCGTCGTCCATGTTCTCGAACGACGGGTTGTAGACCTGCTCGGACAGTCGGTCGACGACGAACGAACGGAAGGCCCCGGCGCCGTCGTTGTGTGCCCGATGGCGGCAGGCTCGCTCGAAGAGTGCGGCGCCTTGCTCGACCGAGAGGACGACGCGACGAGAGCCGTAGTAGACCTCGAGCGGCGCCTTCGGACGACGACGGCGATCGTCGATGGCGGCGGCGAGAAACGGGGCCATGGCGCCCGAACTCTTCACCGCGGCGACCGCTGACCCATCACGGCCGCCGAGCAGGATCCCTGGATACAGCTTGGCTGCCGTCACCGACACCACGCCGCTCTCGCCGAGCGACGGGAGCACTCCAGCGATGTACCGCAGGAACTCGTTGCTCGGACCGACGACGAGCACGCCGGAGTCGGCGAGCGCCGCTCGTTGGTCGTACAACAGGTAGGCGGCTCGGTGAAGGGCGACGACGGTCTTGCCGGTACCCGGCCCGCCCTGCACGACGAGTGTCCGTTGGCTCGCGGCACGGATCACGGCGTCTTGCTCGGCCTGGATCGTGGCCACCACCGACTGCATCTGCTCGCGGGTGGGAGCCGTGACGGCGGCGAGGATGGCCGCTTCGCCTCGCAAACCAATCTCGGTGTCGAGCCCGTCGAACGCGAACACCTCGTCCGAATAGCCGATGAGTTCGGACGACGTCTCTGGCTCGGTGCCGTAGAGCAGGTGGCGGCGATGGGCGATGTCGAGACGGTCGAGCGGTGTGGCTCGATAGAACGGGATCGAGGCTCGGGCTCGCCAGTCGACCAGCAGCGCATCGTCACCGTCGAGCACGCTCATTCGCCCGACGTAGAGCCGCTCGCCGTCGTCATTGGTGATGTGGCCGAAGGCCAGCGCCTCGCCCTGGGCCTCGAGTTCGGCGACCCGGCGCGCCGCGTGCATGGCCCGATCGGAGGTTTGACGCACGAGTGCGGCCTGCACCGCGGCGTCGACTTCAGCGTCGTCGTCGACGAGGTCGCGAATGCCCTCCTCGGTCTGCTCGGCAGCCTCGATTGCGAGCCCTTCCGCAACCCGTCTCGCTCGGTCGACCTCGCGCTGATGGGCGACGCCGATGGCGGCGACGGCGGCGCGTTCGGCCTCGAGCGCAGCGTCGGCGGGTTGGTTCTCAGGACCGGACATGGGGGAACCAGTCCGCTCGGAGTCGGTCGCCGGGAGCCATACCGTGGCCGGGGAACGGCGGCGATGTCCGGCCCGGTCGCTCGACAAACCGAGCATCGTCGCCGACGAATCGCAGCGAGAGAACCCGACGGCGGGTGCTCCGTTCGTTGCCTCTGGCGCCGTGTGCAGCCCGGAAGTCGAAGGCGACGAGATCGCCAGGCTCGAGATCCCACTCCAAGACGTCGTGCTCGTCTGGATCGTTGGCGGGGTCGGGCACGGGCCGATACGTCTCGCCGTCCACCGTCGTGCCGTCGTAGAACGCCGAGTCGTCTGCCCAGCTGACCGGGAACACGTCCGCTTCCCAGCGATGGGACCCAGCGATCACCCGGAGGCTCGTCGCGGAGGTCACTGGATCGACCGGGATCCACAGGCTGACGGTCTTGGCGGCCTCGACGAAGTAGTACGGATTGTCGCTGTGCCAGGGCGTCGGTTTCGACGTGCCCGGTTCCTTCACGAGCACGTGATCGTGAAAGAACTGCACGGCCGATCCACCCATCAGGAACTGAGCGATGTCGGCGGCTGGTGATTCCTTCGCAACCCGCTCAAACGGGGGGATGCGCTGCCAATTGCAGTAGTCGTCGAAGAACCGTCCGTCGCCGGGGGCTACGTCGTTCTCGGCCGCGTACGGCCCAGGGCGCTCGAGGTTCTCGTCGATGCCCTCGACGATCAGGTCGAGCCAATCGCCCATGGCCCCACGGATACACACCGCTCCGTCACGCTCGAATGCCTCGCGGTCCGCGAGATCGAGTGCGAAGTCGGTCGGGCCGGTCGGACGGCGAACGGGGGCGCTCACCGTGCTGAGGGTACCGATACCGTCGCCTCGGTGATTGCCTTCGTCGACCTCGAGCACGTTTCGGGCCATGGCCAGCCGTGGGGCGAGAAGCTGCTGGCCGCTCGCACATGGATCACCTACCGGCTCGAAGACATGGCCGGCCGCCACTGCATGCTGATTCGCTATGACCGCGTCTCGGCCGAGCTGTTCGATCGTCTGGGCATCGAAGCGATGTTCATCAGCGGAAACAGCGCAGCCCCCGAGGTCTATGAGCCGGGGTCCCTCGACGCCCTCCGCGGCCTCATCGCGTCGCGCGCGATTCCAACCTTCGGCTTCTGTGGCGGCATGCAGGTGATGGCGACGAGTCTTGGAGGAGATCTCGTTCCGCTGGACGACGGCGCGAAGGAGTTCGGCTACGACGACGTCGAGCTCACCGGGTCGCACTCGATCCTCGCCGGCCTCGGTCCGACCGAGATCGTCCGTCACGCTCACTCACTGCACGTACCGGTCGCTCCCGAGGGTTTCGAGGTCATCGGTTCCACGGCCACGACCCCGATCCAGATGATCGTCGACGATGCCAACCGAATGGCCGGCACCCAGTTCCACCCCGAGTACTTCACCGATGAGCACCCGGCGGGTGAAGTGATGATTCAGAACTTCATGCGCTGGGTGCTCTGAGATCGACACCGACGCCGACCGAACCCCGTTCGCGCGCTGCGTCGGTCGTGACGACCACTTCGACGCCGAGGCTCTTGCACACATCGGTGATTGCGGCGAGCAGGACGGCTCGGGTCGGCATGTCGCCTGCCGTTCGCACAAGATCGGCCTCCAGGCGAACCTGTTCGAACGGGAATTCGGCCAATGCTCGTAGCGGGGAGTGGTCCATGCCGAAGTCGCCAAGGGCGAGGTGCACGCCGTGGTAGGTGAGCGCCGCGTACGTGTCGATGGCGTGGTCGATGTCGTGCGAACGACCGACGTCGCGAACGACGACACCCAGTCGCGAAACATCCACTCCCGCGGCGTGGATGTCGGCGACGAAGCGAGAGACCGACCGGTCCGACTGCAGCAGCCCGCTCGGCGGAGTGATCCAGATGACCCCATCGGGACGCTCCGTCTGCTGGACCGCGACGGCGGCGAGTTGGCTGTCGAGAAACTCGCGCCCGTTGCCCGTCCACTCGACGGTGGCCAGGAGCTCCGAGGTCGAGATCCGATCGCCAGCTGCGTCGCTCCAGCCAAGCACGACGTCGACGCCCGATTGGTGAATGACCGATCCGGCGGGCGACGATCCTCGATCGAGGCGACGATGGGCGACGACCTCGACCGCGAAGTCGTTGCGGCTGAGCCGACCGGGCAGGTCGTACATCAGCTCGCGCTTGGCTGATCGGTCGAAGACGACGACCCGGCCCCGTCCCCGATCCTTGGCCTCGTAGAGGGCAAGATCGGCTTCGGTCATCAGTGCGTCGAGCGTGGTCGATCGCAGCGAGGTCGAGACACCGATCGATGCGTCGACGGTGATCTCGTGACCATCGATGGTGAACGGCTTTCTGATCTCGTCGAGCAGCCGTTCGGCGATCACTTCGGCTTCGTGCAGCGCATCGATCGAGTGGAGGGCGACGAGGAACTCGTCGCCGCCGACGCGGAGGATCTGGTCGTCAATGCCGCGCACACCCGCTCGCAGAATCGCCCCGATGTCGCGCAACAGCGCATCACCGATCTGGTGGCCGTAGACGTCGTTCACCGGCTTGAACCGATCGAGATCGACGTGGAGGAGCGCCCGTGGATGGACTCCCTCGTCGCGCAGGCGAGCATCCAGCTCGGGGAACAGAGCCCTCGACCCGAGCCCGGTGAGCGCGTCGGATTCGATCTCGTCTCGCAGCAGGTCTTCCCGTCCGAAACGGACGACGAGGGTGGCGACGAGATTGGCGATCGAGAGCAAGAGGGCCGAGAGGCCGATGACGAGATCGCGGAACGCCGCAGCCTCTGCGTCCTCGCCCACCTGCACGAGGCTGACCTCTTCGAGGTCGATGGCATCTTGGAAGAAGACGGCTGTGAGTCCGTTGTAGGAGTTGATGCCGGTGGCCACACCATCGGGGCTGACGGGTGCCACGCCGGCCAAGGCACGCTCTCGCCACCAGCGGTAGACGTCGTCGAGGGCACTCACGGTGCTCGATGCTCCCAACCGATCGAAGGCTGCGACGGTGCCCGGATCGAGTGCGGATGCGAACTGTTCCCTCGACCCATCGAAGCCGGGTGAGGCATCGAGGCGAGACACGGTGTTCTTGTAACGGCCGCCCACGAGGTCGATGAACGGCGACGGCGGTGTCTCGTGGTCCTTGACCGCTCCGAGCACCGACACCTCGCTCACGGACGGCCCGAACCGAAGCGTGGCGACGCTGAGCTCTCGAAGCGCCCGCAGCTGCGGTCCCGAGGTCTCGACGGCATGGAACAGCGAGTCGACGACCTCCTCTGTCTTCGCTTCGATGAAGAACCGGTCGGCGACCGTGTTGATCGAGCGGTTGCCGTACTCCTGGAGAATCGTGAGGAGTTCGTTGGCGACGGCCATCGTGTAGGCGTCGTCGCTCTGGGAGAGCCGGATCAGGTCGGGCTGAAGCCGTTCGACGGTCGAGCGGCGGAGGCTGGTGGCCGCTTCGAGATCTGCCCGCGGGAGCACGCCGACATCCACGAAGAGTGCCGTTTCGTATTCGGCCACGAAGCTGAGGGCCAGTTCGTGGTGGACGGCGAAGATTTCGACCTGTTCAGCTTGAGCGGCGCTCGCCTCGGCGGTGTTCAGCTCTCGAGCTCGGTTGAGCCATGCGCTCGAGGCCACGGCGATCGCGCACACACAGGAAATGACGACGGCGACGGTCCAGAGCCGTTCGCCACGGCGACGGCGCGGCTGCCTTGTCGTATGTGTGTTTCGTGCCCGCACTCTTGCCCATCGACGGCCCTGCGAGCGGGCTTGACGGAGCGGGAACTTCGACTCAGGAGGGGCGTCTCGGTAGTCCGGCAGCCGAGATCGAGCGGGTCAGTTCGACCAGCGCGTTGGTCATGGTCGGGGCGACCGAGAGGTCGGCGAGATAGTGGGGAATGACCTCGACCTCGCCTCGGCGCATGTCGGCGTATGGGCCGAACGCATCGAAGACCTGATCGAGCCATGACTCGTCGGCATCGGCGAATTCTTGTGACAAGTTCTCCCACAGCCACTCGGCGTCGCCGGCCTGGATGCCGGCGGCGAGCGCTTCGGCGGCGAGCGCGGCCACGCCGCGGATCATGATCGCTCGGAGCATCTTTCGGCTGGCCGCAGCGCCGGCGTCGTCACCCATGACCTCGACGTTCGCACCGACTTCGCCGAGCAGCTCGGCGAATCGCTCGACCCCTGGGCCCGACGCCAACATGGGTGCGTCGAGTCCGACGCCGGACACCAACGACAAGATCGCAACGCCGACGAACGAGACGTCGTGGGTGCCTGCGGTGATCGCGAGTCCCCGCTTCAGTTTCGGCGAACCGGTGGACACGTCGGCGTAGACGGCGTCGCGCCCAAGATGGTCGACCACCTGAGCCAGCGCGGCCGGTGCTTGCGATGGAGCGGTCGCGGCGATGACGAGATCGGCGCCCTCGACCGCCTCGGCGGGAGAAGCGGCCTTTGCGACGCCCTCGGGCGGCTCGACGTCGGCCGGGTCGTAGGCGATGACCAAGGCGCCCGCGGCCACGAGATCAGCTGAGAGCTGGGATCCCGCCCGTCCAAGACCGAGGACCGTGATCGTGAGGCTCGTCGACATCGCGCCAGTGTGACTGTAGACAGGGTCGCATGCCACCCCTTCCGCTCGACTTCGTACAGTCGGCAGACGATCTCCGTCAATTGCCGGCCACCTCAGCAGAGGTCACGGTCGTCGGCCGGTCGAACGTCGGAAAGTCGGCGTTGATCAATGCGCTGGCCAACCGGAAGCAACTGGCGAGGGTGTCGAACACGCCCGGACGGACCCGTCTGCTCAACATGTTCGAGATCAAAGATGCCGGCACCTTCGTCGATCTGCCCGGCTACGGCTTCGCCAAGGCTCCCGGCAACATGCGCAAGGACTGGCAGCGCATGATCGAGGGCTATCTCCTCGAACGGGAGAACCTCGCGATGGTGATGGTGTTGGTGGACGGCGCGGTCGGGCCGACCAAGCTCGACGTGCAGATGCTCGATTGGCTGCGGGCGAACGATCTCCCCCACACCGTGATCGCGACGAAGCACGACAAGGTCAAGTCATCACAGCGCAACAAGCGCAAGAAGGATCTCGCCGAGGGGTGCGATCTCGAGCCCGGCGATGTCGTGTGGGTCAGTTCGGTCAAGGGAACGGGCATCGACCGCCTCCGCGGCCTCGTCCTCCAGTGGATGAGCTAGCTCCCGAGTTCGCCAAGAAGCGGAATTCGCGAGAAATGTCGGCAGCCGCGTCCCCCTCGGGTGGGCGGTCGTGCGTGGTACTCGTGTGGACGCCCTGCACCTCGCACCGAGCGTCGGACTGATGGCTGACGACGTCACGCCGATCGGGATCGATTTCGACGCCTACTACCGAGGCGATCATCGAAAGCTGCTCGGGCTCGCCTTCGTGCTCACCGGCTCGTCGGCAACAGCCGAGGACCTCGTTCAGGACGCCCTCACCGAGGCCCATCGCAACTGGGATCGGATCGCGACCTACGACGACCCGGGTGCCTGGGTTCGCCGGGTGATGGTGAATCGGTCGAGGTCGAGGTTTCGACGAATCAAATCCGAGACGAAGGCCCTCACCAGGCTCGGCGGCCGGCGCGAGGACATCGCGATGCCCACCGAGCGATCCCTCGAGGTGTGGGCGGCCGTCCGGCGGCTGCCGCCTCGCCAAGCGCACGCCATCGCCCTCCTGTACTGGGAGGATCGTTCGATCGCCGAGATCGCCACCATCCTCGACTGCGGCGCCGAGACGGTGAAGACCCATCTCAAACGAGGCCGTCAACGGCTCGCCGAGACGCTGGAGGGCATCGAGCCATGAACGACGCCTCACTCGACACCATCATGCGCTCGGCCGCCGACGATGTTCGGTCATCGATGACCGACTCGCTCGCGCCACCGCCACCGTTCGAGCCGAACCGCTCGACGAGCCCAGCGATCGGGGTGTTCGCGGCGGCCATCCTGATCGTTGGGCTGTTCATTGGCTGGTCGTCCGTTCGGGGCAACTCAGCCGACGAGGACCCGGTCCGGATCGATGCGGTCGAGAGCGGACCGGATGAGGACACCCCTGCCCCGACGGCGGATGGGACCGACCGGGGAGAGACAGGCGAGGACGGCACGACCGACGAGTCGACCCGATCGACCGAGCCGAACCTCGATCGGTTCGCCACCGACCTCGAACCACGAACGCTCGACGACCTCGCACGTCCTCAGCCGGGCGAGTCGGTGGTCGACCCGGCGTTCGGGACGACGATCACGCGGGTCACCAATGCGACCGACGGCGAGCGCGTCGTCCCCGTTCAGGCACCCGCCGGCGCCTGGAACGCCGACGAGTTGATGGTGCTGCTCTATCGAAGCGGCGCTGACGTCTTCGGTCACGTGGTCTACGACGCGTCGACGTTCGAACAGGTCGCCGTCCTCGACATCTCCCCGAACGACATCGAGCAGGTGTTCTGGGACCCGTCCGACCCCGATCTCGTGCTGTTCGCCGAAGGCAACGCCCTTCGCTCGGTGTCGGTCGCACGGGGCGACGTCGACACCGTGGCCGAGTTCGAACAGTGCGACATGGTCGAGCCGGCGATCGGGTCGGCCGGGGCGTCGTGGGACGGAGCGCTGGTCGTGTTGACCTGCACGACCGAGTCCGGGGATCGACAGCTGCTCGCCCACGACAGATCCGATGGCACGACGTCCTTCCTCGACATCGCACAGGACGAACAAGGGCACGCCTCCCCGTCCGGGGCCGCTGTCGTGGTCGAAACCGACACGGGTTTCACCATCCGCTCGAGCACGCTCGATCCGGCCGGCTCACCGATCGCCTGGGAGTCGTCGGGAGCTTCGCTGACGGCGGGCCCCGACGGCGAGACGCTCATCGTCGGGTCGGGCTTCGAGGCTGACCACAACGGCGCCATCGTGACCGCCGACCTCAACGGACAGATCGAGATCGTCGTCGGCCCCGACACCGGCTATCCCTCCCCGGCGCCCGGCACCCGGGTGGCGGCGAGCGCATGGTCGACGCCGGGGCTGATCGTCGCCGCTTCGCCAACGCCGAGTGATGGCATCCAGCAAATTCTCGAGGGCGAGCTCGTCGTCGCCGACATTCGATCGGGCGACCCGGTCATCTACCGGCTCGCCCACACGCGGACCTCGGGCGAAGGAGCCTTCGCCAGCGCCTTCATCTCCATCAGCCCATCGGGCCGTGCGGTGCTGTTTTCCAGCGACTGGGGCGGCGGGGCGATCGACACCTATCTCATTCAGCTCGGCTGACGCGGACCTCACGCGAGCCAGAGCCCAAACAAGGAGCCCATTCATGAAGCTGCTCATCGGACTCTTCGGCGCGCTCGTCGGCCTCGGCATCGGCCTGTTCGCCGGTGCCGATCGGTTCAATCCCGAACAACCGGCGCCCCGTGTCGTCGACACGGTTGTGGTCTCGCCCAGCACAACGACGCCCTCGGCGCCGCCGACGACCACCGTCGGATCGAACACCTCAGCACCGCTCGACCCCGTGCAACTCATCTGGGGGCAAGACGCAACCGCCCCCTCGGCCGCGTGGAGCAAGCCCGACATCGGAGCGCCGCTCAGCGACCCCGTGTACGGAACGCCGGTCCGGCGCGTCACCTCGGCGACCGGCACCCGCTTCGACCGCAACACCTACAGCCGACGGCAAGCCGAGAACGCCGACGGCACCCGCTTCATGACCTATCACGGTGAGGCGGAGTATCGGGTCTATGACCGAGCCACGACCGAGCTCGTCGCCGCCCTCCCGATCCACCCCGACGCCGAACCGCAGTGGCACCCGAGCGACCCGGATCTCGTTCGCTTCATCAGCGGTCCGAACTCGAGTACGGGCGAGCTCGTGCTTCGCGAGTTCGATCTCGCCACCGGAACCGAGACGGTGATCGCGGACCTCACCGATCGGCTGCAAGCCGCGGCCCCTGGAGCCCTCTATCTCAAGGATCGGGCAGAGGGCTCGCCGAGCGCTGACGGCTCCCGCTACGCCTGGATGATCTACGACGCCGGTGAGGACCCGATCGGGATCGTGTCCTACGACTTGGCCACCGACACCGTGTTGGGCGTCGCCCCCATTCGGACCGACGTCGGCGACCTCGACTGGGTCTCGATGTCGCCGACCGGGCGCTATGTCGTCGCCGGCTACTGGTACGGCACCTTCGTGCTCGACGCCGACGGCCTCGGCAACGAACGCCAGCTCAACGACAAAGGCGACCACTCCGACATCGCGCTCGATGCAGCAGGACGAGATGCCTACGTCGCCATCGACTTCTCCTCGGGCCCGAACGCCGGCTGGTTGACGTCGATCGACCTCGAGACGCTCGCCGTGATCCAGATCTTCGAGGTGTACGGCGGTGCGAACACGTCCGTGCACGTGTCCGGAAAGGGCTACGAGAAGCCCGGTTGGGTCATCGTGTCGACGTACAACTGCAAGGACCCCGGCGCGTGGTCGTGCGAGAAGGTCATGGCGGTCGAGATGGCACCCGGTGGCCGGATCCTCAACCTCGCTCACACCTACAACTGCGGCGACGACTATTGGACCGAGACCCATGCGGTCGTGAACCGCTCCTTCACTCGCGTCTACTTCAACTCCGACGCCGGAAGCTGCGGCATCGACGCAGAGGTCTACGAGCTCAGCGTCCCGGCATTCGATTGACCGGCATGAAATTGAAGAGGCTCACCGGCGGCCCCTTAGGCTCGACCGGTGAGCGAAGCCATCGGACGTCTGTTGCACCGCCTCGATCTCGAACCGGTGGAGCTCGGCGAGGGATTTGCAACCTGGCACGGCAGCGTCGGCAAGGACGCGCTCAACATGGGAAGTCGCTTGTTCGGCGGCTTCGTCTTCGCTCAGACCATCGTCGCTGCTGGCCGCACCGACCCTGCGCGAGGCGTGCACTCGGTACAGCAGGTCTTCCTGCGAGCGGGCAACGCGACCGACCCTCTCACCTACCGGGTCGAGCAGCTCTTCGCCGGCCGCACGTTCGCGTCGGTCCGCGTCGAGGTTCGCCAGGCTGACCAGCTGATCAGTCATGCGCAGGTCGGCCTCACCCTTCGATCCGAGAGCCCGGACCGACAAGAGTCGCCGCCGGTCCTCGCCTCTCGAGAGACGATGGCCAACCGCGACGTGCTCCGAAACCGCCCGAATCCTCATGACCAACCCATCGAGATGCTGATCGATCCGGAGAAGGAGAACGACGGGCGACCGTCGGTCTCGGTGTGGACACGACCGAGCGGGCCGCTCCCCGACGACCACCTGATGCATCAAGCGGTGATGGGTTTCGCCAGCGATCGTGGCCTGATGAGCGTGATCGCACGTCCGCACGCGGCATCTGGCCAGTTTCGTGGCGCCACGCTCGACCACTCGATCTGGTTCCATCGCCCCGTCCGGTTCGACGACTGGCACAGCTACGTGATGGAGAGTCCGACCCTGGCAGAGGGACGGGGGCTCAGTCGGGGCGTGTTCCACCACGCCGACGGGACGCACGTCGCGTCGACCCAACAGCAGGGCATGTACCGGCCCGTCTCCTGACTGGCGCTCCGGAGCCTGCGCCACAAGGATGCGGCGATGGACGTGACCACCGCCGTCAACCGCCGCAAGACCGTTCGAGCCTTCACCGACGAACCGGTCGACGATGCAGTACTGGCCGAGCTCTTGACGAAGGCCAGCCGTGCTCCCTCCGGGGGCAATGTGCAGCCGTGGCGGATCTACGTGATCAACGGTGAGGTCACCAACCGTTTCCGTTCCTTCATCGCCGGGCGTGACGGCGAACAGCCCGCATACGACGTCTATCCAAAGGGGCTCACCGAGCCGTATCGAACGAGTCGCTTTGCGATCGGGGAGCAGATCTACTCGAAGCTCGGCATCGCTCGCGAGGACAAGCCAGCTCGTTACGCCCAGATGGCCAAGAACTACGACTTCTTCGGTGCCCCCGCCTCGATCTTCTGCTTCATGGATCGTCAAATGGGCGAGCCACAGTGGTCTGACTGCGGCATGTTCCTCCAGACCTTCATGCTCTTGGCCCAAGAGGCGGGCCTCGACACCTGTCCTCAGGAAGCGTGGGCCATGTGGGAGGGAGCGATCAGCGAGTTCGTTGGTGCCCCTCCGGAGCAACGGCTGTTCTGCGGTGTC
>CALLIQ010000260.1 GCA_938008925.1 uncultured Acidimicrobiales bacterium | reverse complement strand
GGTGGAGCAACAAGACGCCGATGCCGCAGACGATGGCGGCATCCGCGATGTTGAAGATCGGCCAGAACTGGAAGTCGATGAAATCGACGACGCCGCCGGACAAGAAGCCGTCGTCGGCCCGAAACGCTCGATCGATCAGGTTCCCGACCGCGCCGCCGGCGACGATACCGAACAGCAGTGGCGAGGTTCGATCCGGCGCTGACTTCGCCAGCCACAGCAGATACACCGACATGGCCACCGCCACGATGGCGATGATCGGGCCGAGGCCCTCGCCGCGACTGAAGGCGGCACCCGTGTTGTAGTGCAGGTTGAACCGAAGCGGGCCGACGACGTCGATACACGCACCGCTCGCACAGGATCCCAGCTCGAGCGCGGACTCGGCCCACCACTTGGAGAGCTGATCGATGACGACGACCACCACCAGAGCGATCGACGCTCGCCGGAGATTGTCAGACGGCTCACCGTCGGCGTTGACCGATTCGAGTGACGAGTCGGAGTCGGAGACATCCGCGTCGTCGGTGAGCTCGGCCACGTCAGAATCCGAGCGTTCGGTCAGAACATCGCCGTCTGTGCAGCGACGGTCTTCGCAGCCATGGGGAGCGCCTCGAGGCGTTCCTTCGGAATGATCTCGCCGCTCGTGACGCAGATGCCATAGGTCCCGGCAGCGAGCCGCTCGAGTGCCGCGTCGATCTCATCGACCTTCTCGCGAGCCTGGGCCGACAGTGCGAGATCGCGATCGCGCTCCACCGCGAGGGTGTCTCCCTCGCCAGACTCCTCGTCGAACTGCACGTCGCCCGGTTCACGGTCAGCCATGAGGGATGCGGCTTCGGCGGCGAGCGCCTCCGCGTTGTGGGTGTACCGACGACGCTCTTCGATCAGCGACTTCTTCTGCGCTGCGAGCCACGTCTTGTCGGTGAGGAACTTCGGCAATTTCGGTGCCTTCTTCGCTGGGGACTTGTCGGCGCTCTTTGCCGCGGACTTCTTGGCGGGCGCCTTCTTGGCGGCGGTCGTTGCCGCGGCCTTCTTGGCGGGTGCCTTCTTGGCTGCGGCCTTCTTGGCCGGTGCCTTCTTCGTCGACTTCTTGGCGGACGCTGACTTCTTCGCCGCTGCTGACTTGGTGGACTTCTTCTTTGCCGGTGCCTTTTTGGTCACGGTAGTTGCGCCGCTGCCTTCTGTATGAGTGTCGAAACCGGTCGGTAAACCAGTGGTCTCTCGACATTCGACGGGTTTGAACCTTGGTGTCGATCCGCTGGATCGACTCTCGGTTGAACTCCGATGCGGGCCGGAGTGTTCCAACGGCGTTCGCGGGGAGCGCTGTGGAGCGGCATAGTGTACGTCACCCAGCGCAAACCAACCAACGATGGTCAGAGGCCTCGATAACCTGCGGGAATGACCGCCGACGGGCCCTACCCCGACGTTCCCACCCGCCCTGACTTCCCCGCCATCGAAGCGGGCATTCTCGAGCGCTGGGCGACCGGCGACACGTTCCAACGTTCGATCGACGAGCGGCCAGAGTCGAACGAGTACGTCTTCTACGACGGCCCCCCGTTCGCCAACGGGTTGCCCCACCACGGCCATCTGCTCACCGGCTACGTGAAGGACGTCGTCCCGCGGTACCACACGATGCAGGGCAAGCGAGTCGATCGGCGCTTCGGCTGGGACTGCCACGGTCTGCCGGCGGAGATGGAGTCGGAGAAGCAGCTCGGCGTCTCCGGTCGAGCCGCCATCACCGAGTTCGGGATCGACAAGTTCAACGATCATTGCCGTACCTCGGTGATGCGATACACCGAAGAGTGGCAAAAGACCGTCGAGCGCCAAGCTCGCTGGGTCGACTTCGAAAACGACTACAAGACGATGGACGTCTCCTACATGGAGTCGGTCATCTGGGCGTTCAAACAGCTCTACGACAAGGGTCTCGTGTACGAGGCGTACCGCGTCATGCCGTATTCGTGGGGAGCGGAGACACCGCTGTCGAACTTCGAGATCCGTCTCGACGACGCCACCCGACCCCGGCAGGATCCGGCCGTCACCATCGCGTTCGATCTCGCACCAGCACCCGGCGATCCGGGTCCCTTGAAGATCCTCGCCTGGACCACCACCCCGTGGACCCTCCCCTCCAACCTCGCGCTCGCCGTCGGGCCTGAGATCAGCTACGACGTCGTCGAGGTCGACGGCGCGTTCTACGTGATCGGCTCGCAGGCGCGGGTTACCTACAGCGCGCAGCTCGGCGATGCCGATCCAGTCGCAACGATGACTGGCGCCGATCTCGTCGGCCGCACCTACGCCCCTCTTCTCCCCTATTTCGCGGACCGCGCCGATCCAAACCACGAATCGCCGGCCTTCCGAGTGCTCGGTGCCGACTTCGTCGACACCACCGAGGGCACCGGCGTCGTCCACATGGCGCCCGGCTTCGGTGAAGACGACCAGCGCGTGTGCGAGGAGAACGGCATCACGATCGGCCGTGCGGTACCGGTCGACGACTCCGGTCGGTTCACCGACCAGGTCTCCGAGTGGGCCGGGATGAACGTCTTCGACGCCAATCCCGAGATCATCGCCCACCTCAAAGAGGCTGGCCGGGTCCTCCGCCACGACACCTACGACCACAACTACCCCCACTGCTGGCGGACCGACACGCCGATCATCTACAAGGCGATCTCTTCGTGGTACGTCGAGGTCACCAAGATCCGCGATCGGCTGATCGAGCTCAACGGCGAGATCAACTGGGTCCCCGAGCACGTGCAGTCCGGCCGCTTCGGCATGTGGCTGGCGGGCGCCCGCGACTGGTCGATCAGCCGCAACCGCTTCTGGGGTTCACCGATCCCGATCTGGAAGAGCGACAACCCCGACTACCCCCGGATCGACGTGTACGGAAGCCTCGATGAGATCGAGGCCGACTTCGGCGTGCGACCGACCGACCTCCATCGCCCGGTCATCGATCAGCTGACGCGCCCGAACCCAGACGATCCCTCCGGCGAGTCGACGATGCGCCGCGTCGACGAGGTGCTCGACTGCTGGTTCGACTCCGGCTCGATGCCCTTCGCCCAGGTGCACTATCCGTTCGAGAACAAAGAGTGGTTCGACGAGCACTTCCCGGCCGACTTCATCGTCGAGTACATCAACCAGACCCGCGGCTGGTTCTACACCCTGCACGTGCTCGCTGGCGCTCTGTTCGATCGCCCCGCGTTCCAGAACGTCATCTGCCACGGCATTCTCCTGGCCGAAGACGGCAACAAGCTGTCGAAGAAGCTCCGTAACTACACCGAACCGACGGAGATCTTCGACAAGCAGGGCTCTGACGCGCTGCGTTGGTACTTCATGAGCTCCAACATCGTTCGCGGCGGCGACGCCCGGATCTCGGACCAGGCCATCGATGACGTCACTCGCCAGGTCCTCCTGCCGATCTGGAACGCGTACAGCTTCTTCGCTCTGTACGCGAACGTCGAGGGTCGCACCGCAACGGTGCGCACCGATTCGCCCGACCTCCTCGACCGCTACGTGTTGGCCAAGACTCGGCGCCTCGTCGAGGAAGCGACCGACGCGTTCGAGGCGTATGACCTCGCAGGAGCGACGGTCGCCGTGCAGAGCTTCATCGATGCCCTGAACAACTGGTACATCCGACGCAGCCGCGACCGGTTCTGGAACACCGACGCCGACGCCGCCCTCGATGCTGACGCGCACGACACGCTCTACACCGTGCTGACCACGCTCAGCCGGGTGATCGCGCCGCTGTTGCCGATGGTGGCCGAGGAGATCTGGCTCGGCCTGCATCCCGACTCCGACGAATCGGTGCACCTCCAGGCGTTTCCGAGCGCCGACGATCTCCCAGGCGACGACCAGCTCGTCGAGGCCATGGACCGGCTCCGAGACGCGGCGTCGAGCGCCCTGTCGCTCCGTGAAGATCGAGGGCTGCGGGTGCGGCTGCCGCTCGCCTCGGCCACGGTCGCCGGCTCGAGCGCTCGGATCATCGAACCGTTCGCCGACCTCCTGGCTGACGAGATCAACGTGAAGACCGTGTCGTTCACCGACGACATCGAGGCCTACGGCACCTTCCGTCTTCAGCCGAACGGGCGTGTCCTCGGACCCAAGCTCGGCAAGGACGTCCAAACCGTCATCAAGGCCGCAAAGTCCGGGGACTGGGCTAGCAACCCCGATGGTTCGGTCACCGTTGCCGGCCACACGCTCGTCGACGATGAGTTCACGCTGGCGCTCGATCCGGCCGAGACAGACGAAACGAGCACGGCGGTGGCCGCCCTACCCGGCAACGATGCGGTCGTCGTCCTCGACACGGAGCTGACACCAGAGCTCGAAGCCGAGGGACTCGCCGGCGACTGGAAGCGAACGATCCAGTCAGAACGCAAGCGCCTCGACCTCAACGTCACCGACCGGATCCTGATCTCGTTCGGAGCGGCATTGCCCGACGGACTCGAATCGAACATCGATTGGGTCATGAGCGAGACGCTCGCCACCGGCTGGGAGATCGACCCGTCGGCCGACGCGGGCTCCTTCACGCTCACCGTCGCCGGGTGACGCGGCTGAGGCGCTCACACGAGTGAGCGCCTCAGTATCGAAGTGGATGTGGGTTCGAGCCGACGGCGAGAGCCAGGGGCGCTGAACGTCAGCGCTTGCGGCCGAACCAGCCGCCGCGACCGGCGTCGTCGTCATCGGGATCGTCGCTGAGGAAGCGTGAGAGCGCCTCGTCGTCGGCGTCGGGCTCGGCCTCCGCGTCGGTCACGCGACGCAGCTCGTCGAGGAACGGATCCGGTCCGCCGCTCTGCACCGGAGCGATCTCGTCGTCGGTGGGGACCGAGTCGGCCCATGCGGGCCGATCGGCCGCCTCTTGCATCGCGCCCGGCGTGGCCGGGTCGGCGGGTGCCCATGGGTCGGACACACCGGTGGTCGACTCGATGACCGTTTCGGGTTCCGCGACCGCAGGGGCCGCCGTCACGACGGGCGGATTCGCATCGACCACGGAGACGGCGGGCGATTCGGCCGGGGCGGCGGGGACGATCTCGACATCATCGGCGAGGCGATCGTCGGTGATGGGATCGCCGGCGAGATCGCCGTCGTCGTCCATCGTCAAGACGTCGAACGCCTGCGTGGCGTCACCGACTGCCTCCGGGGCGGGCCCGGCATCGACCTGTGACGCCGACGGAGCATGGCCACCGTGGTGGTCGGCCTCGCCGAGCACGAGCGCAGACGACTCGGGAGCCGCAGGCGCTTCGACACCGAGCGAGATCGGTGCGTAGTTCGCCGGGTCGACGTCGTCGCCGGCCTGGAGATCGGGGACCGACACTTCGTTGAGCCGCTCGGGGTCGTCGAGCGCCAGCGTGAGCTCTTCGACCGCTCGGCGGATCGCGTTGCGACGGGCGTCGAGGTGACGGGCCAGCGTGTCGATGTCGCCGTTGAGGATGTCGCGGGTGCGCTGGAGCTCGTCGATCTGTGCGAGGAGGGCGGTCCGCTCTTCGCCGTGCGCTGTTTCGAGCTCCGCTTCGAGCTGCTCTCGCCGTGTCTCGGTCTCGATGCGGAGGTCTTCGGCGAGTTGGGCCCGTTCGGCCTCAACGCTCTCGGCCAGTTCGGCTCGTGTCCGCTCGTTGTCTTCACGGATGGTCGCCGCTTCCTCCGCACCGGCGGCGCGGGTTCGCTCGACCTCGGCTGCCGCCTCGGTTCGGAGCCGGGCGGCTTCGTCGTTGGCTTCGCGCACGGTGGTGTCGGCGGTGCGCTGCGCCAGCATCAGCGTGTTGCGCAGCGTCTCGTCGAAATCGACGGGAGGCTTCTGCTCGACGACGGGTGCCGGAGCCGGCTCGGGCGCCGCGACGACGGGGGCTGGCTCAGGTTCGGGCTGGGCGAAGGCGCCCGGCTGGTGTTCGACGAGGCGAGCCTCGGCGGTCGCGGCGCGGGTCTCGGCTTCGGACAGCCGAGCCATCAGTTCGTCGACATCGTCGGCGAGCGGGGCCAGCGACTCCAGGACGCGGTCCACCTGGCTCTTGCTGTAGCCGCGGAGCTCGTCCTCGAATTTGATCTCTGGCAGGCGCCGAAGTACTCGGAAGCGGTCGCTGTTCGGACTCATAGAGGCCAGAGGCTAGCTGGCTTCTCCCGGCCGGAGGGGGACGTCTCATCCACTCCGCCACCGCCACCTGCAGGTGGTGCTCAGCTCAGCGGTCGAAGCCGCGCTCTTCGATCCGACGACGGTCTTCGTCGCTCACCTCGACGTTGCGCGGCGTGAGCAGGAACACCTGCGGGGCCATCTTCTCCATGCTGCCCGAGAGGCTGTAACAAACGCCGCTCGAGAAGTCGATCAGCCGGCGAGCCAGGTCGCGATCGATGGTCTGCAGGTTCATGATCACCGGTACCGACCGCTTGAACTCATCAGCGAGCACCTTGGCATCGCCAAACGACTGCGGGGTGAGCACGCGGGGCTTCGTTCGCTGGATCGGCATGGGGCGTACGGTCGGCTCGCCGTCGGGAACCGAACGGATCGGGGTTGCCGCCATCTCAGTCATCGCAGGCTCCGGTTCGATCGTGATGTCGTCACTGACCGAACGCAGCGGGCGCACGGCGCCGACGGCGCTCGGTTGCGTGGCATCACCGAGCGATCCCATGGGACGGGCGACGACCTCGTCGCCGAAGCTGCGGCTCTGCACCGCGCCCATGTCGGCGTACTCCTCGTCGTGTTCGTCGTCGTACCCCTCGTCGAGGTAGCGATCCTCATACTCCTCGTCGGGACCGAGGCCCAACATCACCATCATGTTTCGAAACATCGGTATATGCCCCTCGTCGATCGGACCGAGCCATCGTAGTTTCGCACGGCCGCCAACACACGTCGTGGATCACACTCTGTACTCGCCCGGTCACAGACCGGGGTGTACTCGCCCGACCACACACCGGGGCGGAGCTCCGGCTCAGCTCGGGCGGGGGCCGAAGAGGTCGGTGCCGATGCGGATCATCGTCGACCCCTCGGCGATCGCCTTCTCGAGATCGCCGCTCATGCCCATCGAACGCTCCGCCAGCTCCAGACGGTCGGCGAGATCTCGCACGATCTCGAAGCCCGGCCGCGGGTCGACGCTCGTGTCGGTCGGGCCGATGGTCATCAGACCGGCAACGTCGAGTCCGAGTTGGCGAGCACCTTCCACAAGCGGTTCGACGCCGTCGACGGCGCACCCCGACTTCCCCGACTCGTTCTCGGCGTTGACCTGCACGAAGATTCGAGCCGCGGGCGCTCGGGAGGCGATCGTGCGGGCGAGTTCGATCCGGTCGACGCTCTGCCAGGTGTGCACGACGCCGGCGATCTGCTTGACCTTGTTGCGCTGCAATCCGCCGATGAAGTGCCAGCGAGGAGCGACCGTCGGGTGCCCGGCGGCGACCTCGTCGGCTTTGGCCGCCAATTCCTGGCCATAGTTCTCGCCAACGTCGACGAGCCCAGCCTCACACGCAGCCGCAACAGCCCCAGCGGCGTGCCGTTTCGTCACGGCGAGCACCGTGACCGCGTCCACGTCTCCGCCAGCGGCCGCTATCCGCTCTCGAATCACCGCGAGCCTGCTCCGCACATCGGCTGCAGACACCGGCGCCCCATGATCGCTCACGTTGTCGGGCCTGACTCGGTGATCCATGCGACGGTCGTCTGCCGGCCGCCGTCCCCGCGTGTCCGATGACTGAAGAAGTCGGCGCCACTGGTGCATGCGGGCCGGTCGGGAACCGGCCAGCCGACCTCGGCACACGCAGCACCGACGGCCATCGTCATGTCGAGAGCTGGCGTCGAAGACGCCGTGCGCCCAGCGACGTCGGCACCGAATCGCTCGGTCATGGCGGCCAAATCGGCGGCTCCGAACTCGTACGCCGCCGGCTGGATGCACGGTCCGAGGAATGTCGCAATCGGCTCAGCGCCGAGCGCCTCGAGAGCGGTCGCTGTGGAGGCCACCACCCCCGCCATCAGGCCCTTCCAGCCGGCGTGGGCGACCCCGATCGCCGTCGTGCCGACGAACACGACCGGGGAGCAGTCTGCGGTGGTCACCGCGATCGCAGCGCCGGGAACGTCGGTGACCGCCGCGTCAGCGGTCCCACCGGCTCCACCACCG
>CALLIQ010000259.1 GCA_938008925.1 uncultured Acidimicrobiales bacterium | reverse complement strand
CGATCGACGCGGGCGGTAGAGCCCCATTGCTCGGCGGACAGGACAGCCCCTGAAATGGGGTGCTACGCTCCCAATCTTCGTACATCGAACGCTTTGGGGGAGTCGTGGCTGAAGTCACTCTCGAGAACGTCAACAAGGTCTATCCGAACGGCTATCACGCCATTCACGACCTGAACCTCGCCATCGAGGACGGTGAGTTCCTGGTGCTGGTCGGCCCGTCGGGTTGTGGCAAGTCCACCGCACTGCGGATGGTCGCCGGTCTCGAAGAGATCAGCGATGGCAAGATGCACATCGGCGATCAACTCGTCAACGACGTGCACCCGAAGGACCGGGACATCGCCATGGTGTTCCAGAACTACGCCCTGTATCCGCACATGTCGGTCGCCGACAACATCGGCTTCGCCCTCAAGCTCGCCAAGGTTCCGAAGAACGAGATCCAGGAGCGCGTGGCCAAGGCAGCGAGCATCCTCGACCTCACCGAGCAGCTCGAGAAGAAGCCGGGCCAGCTCTCCGGTGGTCAGCGTCAGCGTGTCGCCATGGGGCGAGCCATCGTGCGTCAGCCGAAGGCATTCCTCATGGACGAGCCGCTGTCGAACCTCGACGCAAAGCTCCGAGTGCAGATGCGAGCCGAGATCGCTGCGTTGCAGCGTGACCTCGGTGTCACCACGATCTACGTCACGCACGACCAGGTCGAGGCGATGACCATGGGCGATCGAGTGTGCGTCCTCAAGCGCGGCTTCCTCCAGCAGGTCGACACGCCGCAGAATCTCTACGACTCGCCCGACAACGTGTTCGTCGCCGGCTTCATCGGCTCGCCGTCGATGAACCTCATGCGCTGCACGCTGGGCGGATCCGCCGAGGCACCGACCGTCGACATCGCCGGCCAGACGCTTCACATCGATCCCGCTCTTGCCGCGTCGAAGCCGGCCCTCGCCGGCTTCGTCGGCAAGGAAGTCGTCGTCGGCATCCGCCCCGAGGATCTCGAAGACGCACGGATCAAGACCGACGCCCCGAAGAGCCAGCAGCTCACGAGTGAGGTGACCCTCGTCGAGGCGCTCGGCTCCGAGTTGATCGTGCACTTCCCGCTCGCCGTCGAGTCGTTCTCGATCATGGACGCCGAGTTCGAAGGCGAGGACGCCGTCGAAGCGTCCAAGGACGAGCAGGGCCGCACGATCTACGTGGGTCGCTTCAGCCCTCGGGCGATGTCGCGCATCGGCGACTCGGTCGAGGTCGTGGTCGACACCGGCCGTTTCCACTTCTTCGACCCCGCCACAGGGCTCGCCATCCGCGACTGAGCCTCGCGCTCGACCTCGCGCCTGCGAGCCCGACCCGAGTGCGGTCGGTTGGTGAATCGTGATGAACCTCATCGACAGGGTGGGCCTCCGGGTCCGCCCTGTCGTGTAAAACAGTTCCGATCGGAGGCGGCGGAACGGCCCCGATGTTGTGAGGTGCGATCGGCGTGGACAGTGAATGGGTTGTCACCGTTCTCGTCGCGCTGTCAGCGGCCACCCTCATCGCCTTTGCGATCTGGGTGCTCAACGGCCCGAATCGACGCCGCGTCGCCGATCTCGAGCGACGACTCGAGGACTCCCGACGTCGCTCCGGTCTCGCGTCGACCCCCGGCGACGGCGAACGCCAAGACGGCGACGACGATGCAAACGTGATCGAATTCCGGCCGAGGGCGAACGACCGCACCGTCGAGCGGCTCAAGCACGAGCTGTCGGTCGCTCGGGACGAGTTGATGCGGTGGCGGGCGATGAGCGATGACTTCGAACGTCGGTGGCGGGCCGAGCTCGACGCGTCCGACGACCTGCGAACGGAGTTGCTCGAGCGAGATGTCGCCGAAGGCGAGGTGCGCCGTTCGGTGGAGTCACTGCGTAACCAGCTCGAACGTCTCATGGTCGACCGGGAGCCGAACGAGCCCGAGTCGATTGAGCACGCTTCGCCCTCCGTCGACGACCCGGCGGAACCGTCCGTGATCGATCTCCGCGATCGTCGCTCGGATCTCGAGGACCGACTCCAGCGTCTCGAGGCCGACCTCGATGCCGTTCGCCGAGACTTGGCGACCGACGACGACTGAGTCGGGGAATGGCAGCCGCCGACGAAGAAGCGCTTCGGAACGACGGGGCGCTTCAGAAAGACAGACTCGGCGGCGCGGAATCGGTGCATACTCGGCCCATGCCGGGCACCCATCTCACCAGAGCGATTCGACCGCTGGACCAGCCGCCGCACCGCACGGTGATCGTTCCCGGTTCGAAGAGCCACACCAACCGAGCCCTGGTCTGTGCCGCCCTGGCCGAAGGAACGAGCCACCTCTCGGGAGCACTGTTCGCCGATGACACCGAGGCGATGCTCGGCGTGCTCGCCGGGCTTGGTGTCGATGTCGTTGCCGATGCGGAAGCGACAACGGTCGCCATCGTCGGCACCGCTGGCGACGTGCCGTCCGCTGCAGGACCCCTCGACAGCCGCCAATCAGGAACCACCGGGCGATTCGTGCTACCGATGCTCGCGCTCGGCGCAGGGCGCAACGTGCTCGATGGTGCCGAGCAACTCCGGGCTCGGCCCTTCGGTGACCTCGTCGATGCGCTCCAGACTCTCGGGGGGAGAGTCGAGGGCGAACGCCTTCCCCTCACGATCCACGGCGGTGGACTCGCCGGCGGGACCGTGCAGGTTTCCGGAGCCATATCGAGTCAGTTCTTGTCCGGGTTGCTCCTCAGCGCGCCGTGCGCCGAGAGCGACGTCGTGATCGAGATCACCGACGAGCTCGTGTCGAAGCCCTACATCGATCTCACGATCACCACGATGGCGAGCTTCGGCGTCGACGTCATCAACGACGACTACCGTCGCTTCGTCGTTCCGGCGATCGGTTACCGAGCCGCCGATGTCGCCATCGAGCCCGACGCGTCCGCTGCCTCGTACTTCTTCGCGGCCGCAGCGATCACAGGCGGGACGATCGAGGTACCCGGGCTCGGGTCGAACACCGTTCAGGGTGACCTCGGTTTCGTTCGAGCACTCGAGGCGATGGGGGCCACGGTCACGGTCGGGGAGACGTCGACCATCGTCACCGGCCCCGAGGAGCTCGAGGGCATCGACATCGACATGGCCGACATCTCCGACACGGCGCAGACGCTCGCCGCCGTCGCACCCTTCGCGACCTCGCCGACACGGGTCGATGGCGTCGGCTTCATCCGCTTCAAGGAGACCGACCGCATCGCTGCGATCTGCAACGAACTCAGCCGGCTCGGTGTGCGCGCCGAACAGACCGATGATGGCTTCACGATCACCCCAGGCGACCCGAGCCCGGGCATCGTCGACACCTACGACGATCACCGAATGGCCATGAGCTTCGCCCTGCTCGGGCTGCGGGCGCCCGGCATCGTCATCGCCGATCCGGGTTGCGTCCGCAAAACCTTCCCGACCTATTTCTCGGTTCTCGATCAGCTGGCGGTTGCGTCATGACAGGGGCGATGCGTCGGGTGTCGCCGATTCAGGTCGGGCGATGAGGGCGGCGCGACTCGTCGCCCCGTCGACCGTCGAGGTCGTGGATGCCGAGCCGTCACCGCTCGTCGAAGGCTCGGTGATCGTCGAGGTGGTCCGCTGCGGGGTCGGTGGCTCCGACATGGCCGCGTTCGTCGCCGGTCCGCCGGGCGACGACGGCTGGCCGCCGGCATGGTTCGGGCACGAGTGGGTCGGGCGCGTGGTCGAGGT
>CALLIQ010000258.1 GCA_938008925.1 uncultured Acidimicrobiales bacterium | reverse complement strand
CGAAGCAGCGCGGCGGTTCGGTCGAGGTCGGCATTGTCGGCGATGAGCTGCTTCACGATGCGATTGGTCCCGCGACTGTTGCGCAGGACGGCGGCGGCGAAGGTGGCGACCGCATCGTCGAGCGCATCATCGGCGACCGCTTGGTCGACCAGTCCGATCGCCGCTGCTTCGGCGCCGTCGATCCGCTTGCTCGTGAACATCATCTGTTTCGCAGCGGACACCCCGATGCGCTCGGGGAGGCGAACCGACATGCCCCACACCGGTGCAAGGCCCCATTGCCCGTGCGTGTCGCCGAGCTTGCACGACTCGGCAGCGATGAGCACGTCGCAGGCGAGCGCCAGCTCCAGACCGCCGGTGAAACAGTGACCCTGGAGTCGGGCGATCGTCGGCATCGGCAGCTGTTCGAGTGCGTCGACGGTCTCGGGTTCGAAGTGTTTGCTTCGAGCCCGTTCGTGCGACGCGATCGCATCGAGGTCGTGTCCAGCGCAGAACGACCGGCCAGCGCCTTCGAGCACGACACATCCGACCGAGTCGTCGCCAGCGATGTCGTCGATGTGGTCGCGCAGCTCGCCGAACAAGCCGGGGTTGAGCGCGTTGAGCTTGTCTGGACGGTTCAGGGTGAGCGTCGTGAGCCCGTCTCGATCCGTGCGGAGCACCGCTGGTTCGGTCATCGTTCGCTCTCCTTCACTCGCAGCTGATGCCGCGGTAGTCGTCGGCGGCCACTTCGTTGAGGGTGGCCGAGAATTTCGGTGAGCCGCCGTTGTAGACGTTGAGGCGCATGACGCCTTCTTCGTGGCCGTCGACGTTCGAGTTGTAGCCGGTGAACCACCCCTTGCCCTTTCGGAGCAGGAGCATCTCGTAGAGCATCGCCACGTTCTCCACCCACGCGGCTTCGTCCTCGGGCGTGGCTTCGAACCGGGTGTGGCCTTCTTCCCAGACGTGCTCGAGGAACTCGGTCGTCCAATCGACTCCCGTCTCGATGCCCCGCGGGAAGTTGGTCGATGCGGAGCCGCTCTGCGGTCCGGCGAGCATGACGAAGTTCGGGAACCCGTTCACCATCATGCCGAGGTAGGTGATCGGGCCTGCGTGCCACTTGTCGGCCATCTTCTGCCCGCCGACGCCCTCGATGTCGATCCGATCGAACGCTCCGGTGATCGCGTCGAAGCCGGTTGCATAGACGATCACGTCGAAGTCGAAGTCCTGCTCGGTCGTGCGAATGCCGGTCGGGGTGATCGCTTCGATGGGCGTCTCGCTCACGTCGACGAGCGTGACGTTCGGCTGGTTGTAGACCTCGAAGTAGTTGGTCTCCATCGGCACCCGCTGCACGCCGAACCCGTGATCTCGTGGGATCAGCTTCTCGGCCACCGCCGGATCATCGACGCGCTGGCGAATGCGGTCGGCGATGTACTCGGAGAACTCGGCGTTGGCCGCCTCGTCGGTGAAGATCTCCAGGAAGTTCTGGAGCCAGATGCCGAACCCGGGCTCGTCGTAGAGACGGTCCCACAGAGCGAGGCGATCCTCGCGGGACACGTTGTAGAAGCCACGACGGTCGGGCTGGTGGATGAAGCCGCCGGGCGTCCGTGCACACAGCTCGAAGATCTCGTCGTACCGGGAGCGGATGTCGGCCATCTCCTCATCGGAGATCGGACCGTTGTTGAGCGGCGTGCTCCAATTCGGTCGACGTTGGAACACATGCAGCTCGCCGACCTCGGGTCCGATGGCGCCGATCACTTGGATGCCGGTCGCACCCGTCCCGATCACGGCCACCCGCTTGTCGCTGAGATCGACCGGCTCTTCGGGCCAGAAGTGCGTGTGGAACGCCTGGCCTTCGAATGTGTCTCGGCCTTCGATCCGGGGTGGGGTCGGGGCGGAGAGCAGCCCGAGCCCGGTGATGACGATGCGGGCCGTGAGGGACCGGCCGTCCGACACCTGCAGCGTCCAGAACTGCTGATCGTCGTCCCAGCGCATCGACTCGACCTTGCAGTCGAACTGCATGTGGCGGCGAAGATCGAACTTGTCAGCGACGAAGTTGAGGTAGCGGAGGTTCTCCGGCTGGCCGGAGAACCGTTCCTTCCAATGCCACTCGTCGAGCAACTCCTTGGACCACGAGTAGCCGTAGGTGTAGCTCTCGGAATCGAAGCGGGCGCCCGGATACCGGTTCCAGAACCACGTGCCGCCGAGATCGCTCCCGGCCTCGAGCACGGTGGAGGGGATGCCGAGATCGGTGAGCCGCTTGATCTGATAGATACCGGCGACGCCCGCACCGATCACGATCACTTCGTAGTCGAGATCAACCTCTGACATTCGTCCGCTGACTCCCCTTGTGCGAAACGCCGACCCTAAACCGCAGTCGGTGTTCGCGAGAAGTTACGGGGTGTTGCCCCAACCGTTGTTCGATGGGATCTCCCAGCCAATGTTGGCGTCGGATCAGCCGAACTCGAACCCGCTGATGATGAACTCGACACGCCGGTTCGACTGACGACCCTCGGGCGTCGAGTTGTCGGCCCGCGGCTCGGTCTCGCCCTTGCCGACTGCGACGAGGCGATCACCGTCGGCGCCCTGCGCGACCATCCAGGTCCGCACGGCATCGACACGTTGCTGGGACAGCACGAGGTTGTCCGCGTCACCACCCTGCGCATCGGTGTGTCCGACGATCTCGATCGACACTGTCGGCTGAATCTGAATCAGCGAGACGCCGAGTCCGAGCAGCGGATAGAAGTCCGGAGCGATCTCGGCGCTACCGGGGGCGAACAACACGGTGTCGGCGATGTACACCGGCGCGGAGCGGTTGGGATCGAACGGGATCGACGGGTCGACGACGTACTCGCTGACGACGTTGCCTTCACCGAGCACCTCGCTCACGGCGGCGACGATGAGACCTTCGATCGCCTCCGACGGCA
>CALLIQ010000257.1 GCA_938008925.1 uncultured Acidimicrobiales bacterium | reverse complement strand
ATCATGGTCACGATCGGGAGCCAGGCGAGCGGGCTGACGGGCTTGAAGATCTGCACGAGGGGGTTGATCGATCGCTGGAACAGCGTCGACAGTCCGCTCAACAGCCCGAGTGGAATGGCGATCACGGTGCCGATGAAGAAGCCGAGCGCAACGGTCTGCAGACTCGTCCAGATCTGGTCGAGGAACGTTGGCGGACCGTTGTATTGGAAGTCCTGCGTCGGCTGTCCCGCCGCCGCGAGCTCTTCGTTTCGCAGATCCTGCGCGTCATAGAACGCCGCCTCGTCGGCTCGTCCGGCCTGGTATTCGTCCCAGAGCCCCTGGCCGGCATCGAACACCTGGGCCGGACCGGGGAGTGCGCCGAGCGAGGTGTTGACCTGCGGTGCAAGCGCAGCCCACGCGAGCAGGAACACACCGATGCCCGCGATGGGCGGGATGATGATCCCGGCCCACTTCTTGAGGTCGATGTCGGTGACGTTGCGCCGACCGACGGACGTCGACGTCACTGCGGAGCCGTCGGCCGTGTCGGCCAGTGCATCGTCGGCGATGATCGTGAGATCGTCGGTTCCATCGATGATCGGTTCGGTTGGTGTGTCCGTGACCGTCGTCGTTCCGGTTGGGGTCGGCGTCGTCATGTCAGCCTCCCTGCACGCCGGTTGCGTCGACCGTCTCGCCGGTCTTCAACCCGATCGGGAGCGACTCGAGGTAGTCGTTCGGCTTCGAACCGTCGAAGACGATGCCGTCGATGAAGTCGTCCTGGGGGCCGCGGAACCCGTCGGTCTCCGGTACGTCTGCTGCATCGATCACGCCCTCGTCGATGAGCGACGTAGCGGCCTCCATGTACAGGTCGGGTCGGTAGACCGACTCGGCCGTCTCGACGAACCACTCGTCGGTCTGGTCGGTGGGGATCTGACCCCAGCGGCGCATCTGCGTCAGGTACCAGATGGCGTCGGAGTAGAAGGGGTAGCCGGCGAAGTCGCGGAAGAAGATGTTGAAGTCGGGGGCGGGACGGGTGTCGCCCTGCTCGAAGGTGAACACGCCGGTCATCGATGCTGCGATCACGTCGAAGTCGGCACCGACGTAGTTCGGCTGAGAGAGGATCTCGACCGCCGCCTCGCGGTTGGCGTTGTCGTTCTCGTCGAGCCACTGCTGGGCCCGGATGATGGCTCGCAGCAGAGCTTTGGTCGTTTCTGGGTAGGTCGAGGCGAAGTCCTCGCGCAGACCGAAGACCTTCTCGGGGTTGAGGGTCTGGATGTGCTGATCGGTGGCGATGGGAACACCGATGCCGCTGGCGACCGCCGCCTGGTTCCACGGTTCGCCGACGCAGTACCCGTCGATCGTGCCCGCCTCCATGGTGGCCGGCATCTGCGGCGGTGGGGTCACCGACAGTGGGACCTCAGCCGCGATTTCGCCGACCGCGTCGCCGGGGGAGTAGTAGCCCGGCTCGATGCCGCCAGCCGCCAGCCAGTAGCGAAGCTCGTAGTTGTGGGTCGAGACGGGGAAGACCATGCCCATGTTGAACTGCTTGCCCTCGGCTGCGAACTGATCGATGACCGGTCGAAGCACCTCGGCGGAGATCGGATGCTCCGGGTTGCCGTCGGCGTTCTCGGCGAGCGACGGTCGGATGATGTCCCAGACCTCGTTCGACACGGTGATGCCGTTGCCGTTGAGATCGAGACTCAACGGAGCGATGAGCGGTGCTTCGGTGCCGTAGCCGATCGTTGCCGCCAAGGGTTGGCCGGCCAGCATGTGTGCACCGTCGAGCTGACCGCCGATCACGCCGTCGAGAAGCACCTTCCAGTTGGCCTGCGCTTCGAGGGTGACGTTGAGACCTTCGTCTGCGAAGTAGCCGTTCTCCTGGGCGATGGCCAGAGGTGCCATGTCGGTGAGTTTGATGAAGCCGAGGGTGAGCGACGGCTTCTCGACGACTCCCGCGGCGACCTGACTCGTGCCCTCGACGGCTTCGCCGCCATCGGAGCTCGCGGTGGAATCGCTGCCTCCGCCACAGCTGGCGATGATGCCGCCAGCGGCGATCGAAGCGAGTCCGAAGAGCACCTCGCGTCGTCCGGGTTGATCGCTTCGTCCGGGAATGTTGTTGGTCACGTCATCTCCTCAAAAGGGGTGAGGCGACCAGTAGACCGAGGTCATGTTTCCGGACTGTCTGGCTCGGGTGAACGCTGTGTCCCACCGACACAACGGCGGCCCGGACCGAGGCGAGAGTTCTCACAGGGTCGAGCGGGTCTGTGCGCTGGGCGTCACGCAGTGCTCATCGGTCGGCTCATGCGGGCGCTCGGTCACGCAGCGCTCATGCGCGCGCTCGGTCACGCAGCGCTCATGCGGTAGCCGCGGCGCATCACCGTCTCGATTCCGACGCCGGCCGGGCCGAGCTTGCGACGCAGACGACCGATCGTGACTTCGACGAGGTGAGGATCCGACTCGCGCCCACCCCAGACGGCTTGGAGCAGTTGGTCCTTCGACAGGACCACACCGCCGCTCTTGACCAGGACGTCGAGCATGTGGCGCTCCCGGCCGGTGAGTACGGCCGTCTCACCATCGGCGAACTCGACGATCCGACCCCGCAGCACGAGGTCGTGTCCCCCGATCGTCACCGAACGAAGCAGTCCGCCGAGGACCGATGTGATCGTCGTGACCATCGCACCGAGTCGGAAGCGCTCGGGGATGATCGGCTCGTCGCACAGACCGACGACGCCTTCGGCGCAGATCCGACCGATGCACACGACCTTCACGTCTTCTTCAACGGCCGCCCTGACCTCGTCGATCAGGCCGAGGTCTTCGGCGATCTTCGAGAAGTTCTCGGCGGCCGGCCGAGCGGTGAACGTCAGGAGGTCGACCCGCCGGTCGGCCACCGCCCGCACGAGCGTCTGGGCCTTGCCGGGGTCGTCGGGCAGCGACCAGCGATACACGGGGACGGCGACGACGTCATGACCCCGTTCGACCAAGGCCGGGACCAATGAACGATTCGGATCGCCGTCGATCTGGACCGCCACCCGGTCTCCTCGGGTCGCGACCTCGTCGAGCTTGGCCAGCACCTCAGACGTCGTCGCCGACGCGGCGTTCCACTCGACGTCGAGGCCCGCGGTGATCGCTGCCCCGTGTGCCTTTGGGCCGCGGACGAGCAAGCGACTCCGGTGCAGCGTCGCTCGGAGGTCCTCGCCGAGAAGGAGCGCGTCCGCCGCTTCGAGCCAACCCCGAACGCCGATGCCCGTGGTCATCACGACGAAATCCGGCGGATCGGTCAACAACTCGACGGTGGCGGCCCGGATCTCGGCTTCGGGTCGCAGGGGGTGGGTCGTCACGGTCGGCCCGTGCAAGCACTCCGCTCCGCGGCCTGACAGCAGAGAGATCTGTTCGGCGCTTCG
>CALLIQ010000256.1 GCA_938008925.1 uncultured Acidimicrobiales bacterium | reverse complement strand
GAAGACGTCGCCTCGAATGCTCCGGGCGTTCAGCTCGCGGGCAACACCTACGAAGGCATCGGCATCCCGGCCTGCATCCGCTCGGGCCGAGCCGCCGCAGCGGCCATCATCGGCGAGTGACCGAACCGAGCCACGCGCCCGTCAGCGCGCCGACTCCCGTCATCGCTGGGCGATGGACGGTCGCCGCGTGGGCCATCGGCGCCGGCGTGTGCATCGCCGGCGCGGTGCCGCCATGGGGATGGTGGCCACTCGCGTTCATTGGGTTCGCCCTGTTCGATCAACTGCTGATCGGGACCACCGCCAAACAGCGTTTCAAACGGGGTTGGCTCGTCACCGCCAGCTGGCTGTTCCCGGCGATGCTGTGGATGTTCGATCTGACGGCGCCGGGCTACATCGTCGCCAGCGCTCTCTACGCCGCCTACTTCGGCGTCGCGTGCGCCCTGACCCCAAACGACGGCCCGTGGCGCTTCATCACCTTCCCCGGTTCGTTCGCGCTCGCCGAACTCGCTCGCTGGTATTGGCCCTTCGGCGGCGTCCCGCTCGCCAACGTCGCGCTCGGCCAGGTCGACTCGCCGCTCGCCATCACCGCCCGGCTCGCGGGGCCCGGGCTCATCATCGTGCTCGTCGTGATGCTCGGCCAGGCACTCAGCGTCGCCGTACAGGCGCAGCGCTCCCCCGGCGGGTTCGCATCGGCGCGGCGACACGTCGGCCTCGCCGCTGCCATCACGATCGTGTTCATCGCCGCCGGGTGGCTCCACCCCCGAGCCGAGATCGTGCGGGAGATCGACGTCGCCGTCGTACAAGGTGGCGGCCCAACACGAACCCGAGCGTCGTCGAACCAAGAGCCGGTCGTGCTGGCTCGTCACATCGAAGCCACGCGTGAGATCACCGGACCGGTCGATCTGATCCTGTGGCCGGAGAACGTCGTGAACCCCGGCCGATTCCTCGACTTCGAGGAGGCCGAGCGACGGGTTGGCCAGGTGGCCATCGACACCGGCGCCGTCTTGCTCCCCGGCTGGTTCCATCCCATCAGCGACGTCAACAGTGCGAACTACCACACCGCGGTCAGCCCGACCGGTGAGGTGCTCGATCGCTACGACAAGGAACGCATCGTTCCCTTCGGCGAATACGTCCCGTTGCGCGGCTTCATCGAGAACTTCACCGACGAGCTCCCCGGCCGAGACGTCCTCGCCGGCACGGGTGAACCCGTGCTCGAGACGCCGGTCGGCCCGATCGGCGTCGCCATCTCGTGGGAGGCCTACTTCTCCCGGCGATCTCGTGAGGCGATGCAGAACGGCGCGCAGCTACTCACCAATCCGACCAATGGTTCCTCGTTCTGGCTGACCCAGGTCCACACCCAGCAGGTTGCGTCCAACCAGCTCCGAGCGATCGAGAACGATCGGTGGCTGTTGATGGCCGGACCGACGGGTCTGTCCGCCGTGATCGACCCGAACGGCAACCTGATCCAGCGCACCGACATCGGCGAGCGCGAGGTGCTGTTCGACACCGTCGAGATGCGGGACGGCCGCACCCTCGCCAGCTACGTCGGCCCCTGGCCGATCCTGCTCTACGGCCTGCTCGTCAGCGCCGCGGGACTGAGCGTCGTGCGGAGCGGGCGAACGAATACTTGACAAGTTGGAAAGTGATCTCTTTACTTTCCAACATGGAAAGTTTCACTGACCCGGCCGCAGCGAAGGCGCAACTCGACGAGATCGAGCGTCTGTCCACCGTTCCGTGGACGGAATACGAGGACTTTCCGCTGTGGGTCTTCCCCGCCATCGCCGCCTTTCTCACCTCGATGATGGCGAGCCTTCATCTGATGTGGAGCAACAGCTGGTGGATCATCGCCGTGATCGGACTGCTCGTCCTCGAAGGTGCTGCCCTCGGATTCCTGTCGCAGCGACGCAAGGCATCACCACACATTCTCCGAACACCGCAACAGTTCCGCTCGATCACCATCGCCCTCTTTGTCGGCATCGCCGTGATCGTCGGCGTCACGATCGTGCTGATGGACCGAGTCAATCTCGGCGTTGGCGCGACCTTCTGCTTCGTCGCATCGCTGGTCGGCATGCTCGTGCACCGCAACCGCTACGAGCGCATCGCATCCGGCACCCGAGCGTCGTTCGCCCAAGCGTGAGCATCGCCGACCTCGACCCCGTCATCCATGCCCCGAAGCGGCTGGGTGCGATGGCCGTGCTCGCGGCCTCCGAACGTGCCACGTTCGTCTTCCTCAAGGAACACCTGGAGGTGAGCGACTCCGACCTCTCGAAACAGATGAAGGCGCTCGCCGAGGCCGGCTACGTGAGCCTGAGCAAGACCGGCCACGGTCGAAAGAGCAGCACGACGTTCAAGATCACGAAGGCGGGCCGCGCTGCGTTCGCCAAACACATCGCGGCGCTCAACGCGCTGGTGGAGGCCGGAAGCGGCGCCACGCCGATCGAGGCCTGACCCCTCGGTCAGAGCTCGAGGATGATGGTCACCGGACCGTCGTTGCGGAGATCGACCTTCATGTCGGCACCGAAGCGGCCGGTCCCGACCGTCGCCCCTTTGGCTTCCAACTCGCTCACGACCAGGTCGATCAGTGGTGCAGCCACGTCGGGACGGGCGGCGTTCGTGAAACCGGGGCGATTGCCTTTGCGGGCATCGCCGTAGAGCGTGAACTGGCTGATGATCAAGAGCTCGCCCGAAACGTCGGCCACGGACCGATTCATCTTTCCCTCGTCGTCGGTGAAGATCCGCATCTTCCACAACTTGTCTGCGAGCTTCACGGCATGGGCCTCGGTGTCGTCGTGCGTGACACCGACCAAGACGCAGAGCCCCTGGCCGATCTGACCGATCACTTCCTCGTCGACCGTCACCGACGCGTGCGCGGCCCGCTGGATGACCGCCTTCATCGATCGCCCTCTGCGCTCACCATCGCTTCGACCAGCACCTGCACGCGCAAGGCCTCTTCGAAGGTGGCGAGGATGTGTTCGTCGCCGGCGCAGAGGTTCGCCACCTGTGCGAGCTGTGCGGCATAGGCGGCCGGCCCGGCGACCGCTGGGCCGCCGGCGACACCCGCAGCCTCCACGGCGACCCAGGATCCGTCCGGTTCGGTCGCCGTGAGCTGGTACCAGTTCGAGATCCGGAACGATCGCTCGCTCCCCCAGACGATGAACTCGACCTCGTCAGCGCCACCCGAGTCCGACGAGCCCACGATCCGCAGCTGGATTCCGTCGGGGCTGGCTTCAGAGCCCATTTCGGCGAAGTCGACGACGGCGGCGAGCGCTTGTTCCGACGTGCCGTCCGGCGGGAACCATGCACTCGCCGACCGAAGCGTGCCGGGGCCGAAGAGCCGCTCGGCGAGGAACACGAAGTGCGAGACCACTTCGCGGGTCCAGCCGCCCTGATCGCGATCTCGCAACCAGTGCGCGTCGGCCTGGAAGGGCCGGGGCCACTCGGCGAAGTGCAGGCGCAGCTCGGCGCCGACGATCTCCCCGGCGGCACCCGACGCGACCAGCTCGCCCAACGCGGTCGCCGACGGCGCGCTGGCGAAGACGAAATTGACGGCGGCTCGAGCACCGGCGTCGGCCACCCGAGCCGCCATGGCTGCCGATTGCTCATCGTCGACGCCGAGCGGCTTCTCGCAGAAGATCGTCTTGCCCGCGGCGAGGACGGCATCGACGTAGGTCTCGTGAAAGAGCGGCGGAACGGCGATGTAGACCATGTCGACGTCGTCGTGGCCAATCACCGCGTCCGCACTGTCGACGACCGGTGCCTCGAAGTCCGCCTGTGCTGCATCCCTGGCGCCCTCGGCAACATCCCAGACGGCCACGAGCTCGAAGCCGTCGTGGCCCTGGTATTGCTCGACGAAGCGTCTGCCGACCGCTCCCAGCCCGATGATTCCGACTCCGTAGGTACTCATGGCGCCAGTGT
>CALLIQ010000255.1 GCA_938008925.1 uncultured Acidimicrobiales bacterium | reverse complement strand
AACATCGGCGGGCCGTCGGGGTCGCCGGTCACGTGCATGATGCCGGAGTAGGCCTGGGCGATGAAGTCGAAACTCGATCGGTCGGCCAACGGGCCGGTCTGGCCGAAGCCGGACACCGACGCCATGATCAGGTCGGGCTTGATCGCTCGCAGCGTGTCGTAGTCGAGGCCCCGTCTGGCCATCACGCCAGGGGTGAAGTTCTCGATCACGACGTCGACGCTCGGGATCAGCGCGGTGATGATCTCGATTCCTTCCGGGGATCGGAGGTCGATGCAGAGATCGCGCTTGCCTCGGTTCTGTTGGACGAACGAACCGGAACGGCGATTCTTGCGGGGCGATTGCGCCCGCATCGGGTCGCCGAAGGGCGGCTGCTCGACCTTGATGACCTCGGCGCCCAACTCGGCCATCAGCCGGGTGCAGCTCGGGCCGGCCAGGTACTGGGTGAAGTCGAGGACCCGAATGCCGTCGAGCAGATCGGTGGTCATGGTGTGGGTCTCCCGGAGATGTGTAGCGTTCGGTGCATGACATCTTCCACCGACTCCAGTCGAGCCATCGAATTCTGGGTCGACCCGATATGACCGTGGTGCTGGGTGACGGCCCGTTGGGTCGTCGACGAAGTCGCTGAACAGCGCAATCTCGACATCACGTGGCAGCCGATCAGTCTGCTCGTCAAGAACAAGCCCGATCCGGACTCCGACTACTTCGCTCCGGTCAACAAGACCCACAACATGCTGCGGGTCATGGAGTCGGTGCGTGCGGCCGAGGGCGACGACGCCTTCTTCTCGCTCTATTGGGAGCTCGGCACCCGGATCCATCACGACCGGGATCTCGACTTCGACATGGCCGATGCGCTCGAAGCCGTCGGTCTCGACACGTCGCATGCTGCCGCGCTCGAGGACGAGTCCTTCGACGCCGAGATCAAGACCCGGATGGACGCCGGACTCGCACTCACCGGTGACGATGTCGGAACGCCCATCATCGCCCTCGACGGAGCGGTCGACGACGACGGCAACGCCGAGCGCGTCGCGCTGTTCGGTCCGGTCATCACCAAGGCACCGAAGGGTGAACTCGCGCTGCAGCTCTGGGACGGTTTCGTCGCCATGGCAACGGTTCCGGGTTTCTGGGAGGTCAAGCGCACCCGGACCGAGCGTCCCGATTTCGGTGATCGCCCGAGCTGACCGCCGACCACGCTGACCGCCGACCACAGGGCCACGGTTTGATGCAGACTGGACGGGTGAGTCGCCCGACATGAACGCACGACCGCGAGTCGAGAAGCAGTGAGTCAGGATCCGTGAGATGACCACGGCGTCAACGACCCCGACCGGTCCGTCAGCCCGCGCGTGGCTGACGACCGGTTTCGGGTTGATCGCGCTCGCGCTCGCAGTGATGTGGGTGGTCGAGGCCGTCGACTCGGTGTTGCTCAGCGACCGCCTGCAGCGCCACGGGATCCGGCCACGCGATCTCGACGAGATCGATGGCATCGCCTGGTCGCCATTCCTGCACTCCGGTTGGCGACACCTCATCTCGAACACCGTGCCGTTCGCCGTGCTCGGCGGCCTCGTCGCGATTCGAGGCACCAGACGATGGGTCCTCGTGACGCTGATCATCGCCATCATCGGCGGCGGTCTCACCTGGGTCTTCGGTGGGGCAAACACGAACCACATCGGTGCCAGCGGCGTCGTGTTCGGCTATTTCGGAGCGCTGCTCGGGGCAGCCTTCTTCGAGCGTCGTCCCGTCACGGTCGCCCCCGCCTTGGTCGCCATCATGCTCTACTACGGGATTCTCGTCGGCCTCGTGCCCCAGGAGGGCATCTCCTGGGAAGGCCACTTGTTCGGCCTGATCGGTGGCCTGATGGCGTCGAAACTGGTCGCCGAGCCACGACGGTCCCACTGGGACGACGTCGATCCGGCCGAGCTCCGCTTCGGCGACACCTTCGACTAGATCAGCTCGCCCGGCGGTCGGTGCTGACGGCCACCCGATGCATGACGCGGCGATGGGGGAGGTAGTCGGCCACCGCGTAGTGCTGGGTGGCGCGGTTGTCCCACATGGCAAGCGTGTTCGGCTGCCAACGAATGCGGAC
Organism: uncultured Acidimicrobiales bacterium; assembly: GCA_938008925.1. Classification (GTDB taxonomy): domain Bacteria; phylum Actinomycetota; class Acidimicrobiia; order Acidimicrobiales; family SZUA-35; genus CALEWY01. The sequence continues at coordinate 9,770 of CALLIQ010000255.1, read as the reverse complement.
GTGGTGGTCTGGTCGATTGATCAGATCGAACAGCATCGTGAGCAACCGGTTGCCCTCGGGTGCTGAGAGCCCGATCACGAACGACGTGAACGACTCGCTCACGTTGATGTAGGGCCGCCCGGTCACCGGATGGTGATCGACGATGGGGTGCACCGCCGACCCGGCGTCGATCAGCGCCTTTTCGAGCCCGTCGATGCCGCCCTCCCGGTACGAGGGCGTGCGGAACGCTCCCATGTCGTGGGCCGCTTCGAGCTCCGAGAGATCTCGTTGGAGCCCTGGGTCGAGCGCGTCGTAGACCGAGTACATCGAAGCGAACAGGGTGTCGCCCCCTGAGGGCGGGACGACGACCGCCTTGAGAATCGAGGCGAAGGGTGGCTCGCGGCGATAGGTCATGTCGGAGTGCCACTCCGCGGCGTCGGGCGTGTCGTCGTCCTTCCACTCGAGCACGACGACGTCGTCGGACTCCGGGTGGGTGACGTAGCGGTGATGGCGTGCGCCGAGTTCGCCGAACGTTGCCCCGAGGGCTGCATGGCTCGCAGGGCTGAGGTCGGCGTCGCGCACCACGATCACCTGGTGCTCGATCAGCGCGTCGTAGAGCGCGTCGGCGAGCGACTGGCCGGGGTCACCGGTCAGAGGTTGCGAGAGGTCGACACCCGAGAGCTCGGCACCGAGCGCGGGCGTGAGCCGATCCGCGGAAATTCTCAACACAGGTCCCCGATCGTGTTGTCGGGGACGGCGTCCCCGAGGTCAGCGAGTGCTGATGGAGAGTACGTCTCGCGGGGCCACGCTGACGAGGGTTCTGCCCTGGTCTTCCGCAGTGTGGGCGACCGACAGGGTCACGCCCTTTGGCCCGGCTGACACGATGGTTCCGGCGATGGCGCCGTCGGAGGTGTGGACCGTGGTCCGCCGTCCGAGCATTCGTGAAGGATCGATGGGATTCTGCATGTTGGGTTCTCCGTTGAACACCGCGAACCACGCGTCGTTGAGTAGCTCGATTCAAGAACGGTAGATCAACGGAAAAACTGAAGGTTTGATAGCGGGAAGTTTCGCCCACTGAGCCAGCATTCCCGCGGCTGTGGGTCGCTCGGCCCACTCGCGTAGCGTGCGTGTGTCGTGCGTCACCTGACCGAGCTCTCCGAGGATGCGAATGATGCGCCGTTGTCGGGCGCAGCCGCGGCGCGTTCGACCTCGAGCACTGAGCGCCCACCGGGCATGCAGGCAGCCGCCGGGACGTTCGAGCCAGTCGATCGCGAGGATGGGTCAGAGGCCGACACGGGCATGTTCCGCCTGTTCGGGAGAGCGGTCATCGCCGACTTTCGTGCTGCGACGGTCGGGCAGTACTTCGCGCTGGTGCTGATGGTCGTCGTGCTCGCCTTCGAGTGGGGGCCTGGCAACGAGGTGGTCATCGTCAGCACGATCGCCGGCGTCATAGAGGCAAACCCTGGGTGGGAGGGGATTCCGCTCGTCGCGCTGACCGGGTTCGCACTCGTCGGTGGTCTCCAGCTCTTCACCGGAACCGTCGGCCTCGTCGGGTTCGCCATGTTCGAGCGCACCGCCCGGGCAGCCTGGATCGGTCTGAATCGTCTCCGCAAGGGGGCCGAGACCGCCGACTGGTGGAAGCTCAAACTGTCGACCCGATGGGCGCTCGCATTCTTGATCGGCGCCTCTGCGGTCGGGCTGATTCAGATGGTCACGACCGGCCGGACCGGTTGGGCGACACACCGCCGAGTGATCGCGCAGTCGGCGTTGCTGGCGGGCCTCACGACAGGAGCGATCTCAGCGACGCTCGCCGGCGCCGCCTTCGTCGCACGCCAGTACCCAGCGACCGAAGGGGGAGCGGAGCGGCTGATCGCCATCGCCTCGAATCCGCTGACCTGGATCGGGCTGTTCGCTGCAATCGGGGTGATCGGGGCGATCCGGTCGCAGTTCAGCTCGGACGAGGGGTCAACCGGAACCGACGATCCGGTCGACTGAGATCTCGATGACCACCCGGTCGTCCCGCTCCTTTGGCTGGCGGTACCGGGCTGCGTAGCGAGTGACGCCCTGTTCGACCGCTTCGGCTGAGTCGGCGACGACGGCCGAGCCGTAGACCGTCAACCATCGCCCGCCGTCGACTTGGCAGACCGCGACCTGCGATTCCGGGTTGGCGGCGATGTTTCGGGCCTTGATCGAATCAGCCCACGTGATCACTCTGGCCAGCGCCCGCTCCGGTTCGTAGGTGAACCCGACCGGTGTGACCTGGAGGTCGCCCCTCGCGTTGTGCGTCGTCAGAGTGGCGAGGTGCCGCTCGGTCAGGAACTCGACGATGTCGGCTCCTGGGTCGTGTGGATCGATGCGGCGGGCCATCGGCGCGGCTCCCTCGTGGAATGGTCGATCAGGGCTTGGGCGGTGGGACCGGGGTGAGCAGTTTGTGCATCGCGTCCGACCGGTCGATCTTGCCGTAGACGGCGTAGTTGTCGTGGTTCGACTCGATGCGCTTCAGCTCGTACCGGTAGTTGACCATCATGGCGAGGCCTCGCTGCCAGCCGATCGGGTCGGGGTTGGCCTTCCAGTTGAGTTGCTCGACTCGAGCGCCGTTGCTGAGGTGGAAGTGGGCGACGGGATCCTTGGCCCGGTCGCCGCGACGCACGTCGAGCAGGTAGTGGGCGGCGAGTCGTTGGAGTACCGGCCGCAAGGCGTCGATGTCAGCGCCGTCGAGTTCGGATGGTCCTGGCATGGCGTCGCCGGCGACGAGGGGAGCGAGGCCGGCCGAACCGGTGACCCGGCCGACGATGTGCTGCTCACCCTCGCTCAGCAGCTCGTCGGTGGATGCGAGCTCTTCGGTCAGCCAGCGCCGGAAGCCGGGGATGGGCGACAGCGTGGCGAAATTCTTGATGTTCGGCAGGTCGGTCGTGAGTTGCTCGACCACTTTCTTGATCAAGAAGTCGCCGAGCGAGACGCCGCGAAGGCCGTCCTGGCAGTTGGAGATCGAGTAGAAGATCGCCGTGTCGGCGTCGTTGACGTCGGCTCGTTCCGCGGCGTGGTCGAGCACCTCGGTGATCGAGTCGGCGATGCCCTTGGTGAGAGCGACTTCGACGAAGATCAACGGTTCGCTCGGCATGAGCGGGTGGATGAACGCGTAGCAGCGCCGACCGGGGCCGAGGCGGCCGCGCAGGTCGTCCCAGGACTCGATGGCGTGGACGGCCTCGTAGTCGATCAGCTTCTCGAGCAGCGCGGCGGGCGTGTCCCACGTGAGCCGTTCGAGCTGCAACATGGCGATATCGACCCATCCGGCGAGCACCGAGCGAAGGTCGTCGTCGAGCGCTGTCAGGGCGGGATCGTCCCGCCGGTCCATCGTCAAGAACTCCTTGCGGAGGTCGACGAGGAACAGCAGACCGCCGTCGAGCCCGACGAAACGGCGAAGCAGGTGCAACCGCTTCGGTTCGAGCGCACGAGCGAGCACCTGTTCGGCGCTGCGACGGTCGCTCGGCGTTCGTGAGCGGACCACCTTGTCGATTGCGGCATCGACCTCGGCGTCGTCGTGGTCGTACTCCTCGGCGAGCAACTGGAAGAAGTTCGCCCGGCCCGTCTCGTCGAGGGTCAGGAAGGTCGCACCGATGGCCTTCGCTCGGCGCCGAGCGGCGACCTCGCCGCCGCGCTCAGCGACGCACTCGTCGATGAGTTTGCGCAGTCGCTTGCGATCGCCGTCGGGAAGTGACGGGGCGACCGGAAGAGGCTCGGTGTCGTCGCCCGATCGCCAATGGCGGACCTGGGCGAACATGCGCTCCAGTCGATCTGCGACCAAGTCAGCGTGACCTCAGCCGAGGGCTGGAGTGCCCTCGTAGGGCACCGGATCGCCCGGACGAGGGATCATCGGCCGGCTCCAATGGAGCATGGTCGACAGGTCGGCGGCGATTTCACGCCACGCCGTGGGATCCCAGCCGTTCGCAGTCTGGGTCGCCAGGTCGGGCCGGATGGCGACGAATGCCGGGAGGCGTTCGAGCTCGAGCGCCTTGATGGCATCACGGTTCGGGTCGGCGAAGGTCAAGAACTCCTCGGCCCAGGGGCCGAGGAACTGCTTGCAGCCCTCGTCGTCGGCTGCGACGAGCCAGGCACACCGCACATCCGACGGCATGTAGTGGCGCAGCAGGTTCCCGGCGGTCTCCAAGATCCACGCACTTTCGTGCGTGTAGGGATCGAGCGCGACCATGACCAGCGGGTAGCTGGTCAGCCAGTCGCGGACCGGGTAACCCTGGCCTTGAACGGAGTCGAGAATCATGTCGCTGGGAGCTACAGCCACGGCGGGCGAGGCTAGCGCACCCAGCGCCGGTAACCGAACCTCATCCGTCACTTCTCTGAGATTGCCCGGATCTCTCCTCGGGGGACGGCAGCGGTAGGTTCAACGAGTGCACCCGATTGAGCAGCTCCGCTACGTCGCTCGAGCGTCCGGCGCTGATGCCGGACTTCTCGTCCAGGAAGCCGCGTCAGCCCTCGGTGTCTTCGCTCACGACCCGGCTGGCCTCGTCACCGGTTGTCGGCGCCTGTTGACCCGTCAGCCCAGCGTGGGGCCCCTCTGGTGGATGAGTGGCCGGATGGCGATGTCGAGCGAGCCGCGTCGCACCGCCCGCCAGGTGATCGACGAGATCGACGGCGATCGGACGGCTCGAGAGCTCGCACACGCGTTGCCCGACGAAGGCACCGTCGTCGTGGTCGGCTGGCCGTCGATCGCCATTCAGGCACTGGCTCGGCGGGGCGACACCGAGGTGCTGGTGCTCGACGTCGAAGGGCAGGGCCACTCGGCCGTTCGTCGGCTCGATCGGGCCGAGGTGATCGCTGAGGCCGTCGACCCGGCGCACGTGGCGGGCGCAGTCGAGATGGCCGATGTGGTGTTGATCGAAGCGGGAGCGATGGGCGACGTCGCCGCCCTGGTCGATGTCGGCAACCTCCCGGCCGTCGCCGTCGCTCGAATTTCCTCGACGCCGGTCTGGCTCGTCGCCGGGGTGGGGCGGCATCTTCCCGAGCCGTACTTCACCGAGATCGTTGACCGAGTCACCGATCGCGATTCGCCGGCTTTCATCAGTCCGTACGAGGTCGTGAGCCTCGGTCTGGTCGATCGCGTGGTCACCAACGACGGGGTCGTTCTCCCGGCGGAACTCGGCCCATCCGACGCGCCGCTCGCTCCGGAACTGCTCACCCGACTCGGCTAGCGCTAAGTTCGCGCCGTGACCCAGGTTTCGACGCCCTTCTACAACGACGACCACCTCGCTTTCGCCGAGGTGGTTCGCCAATTCACCGAGAAGGAGATCACCCCGCACGTCCACGAGTGGGATCTCGCCGGTGAGGTGCCACGCGAGCTCTACAACAAGGCCGGTGCGATCGGCATCTTCGGTGACGGATTCGACGCCGAGTACGGCGGCCATGGCCAGCGCGACGCCCTGCTGCGACTCGTCATGTTCCAGGAGATCTCCAAGGCCGGATCCGGCGGTGTCGTGGCCGCCCTGCTCTCGAACTACATCGGCCTTCCGCCCGTGCAGAAGTTCGGCAACGACGTCACCAAGGCCCGCGTGCTCACGCCGTGCATGAGCGGAGAAGCCATCGGGGCGCTTGCCATCACCGAGCCATCGGGCGGTTCTGACGTCGCCCGGATTCGCACGACGGCGAAGCGAGATGGCGATCACTACATCGTCAACGGCTCGAAGACGTTCATCACCTCCGGCATGCGGGCCGATTTCTTCACCGCAGCGGTCCGAACCGGGCCCGAAGGCCCGGCCGGGCTGTCGATGATGGTGATCGACGGTGACGCCGAGGGCGTGAGTCGAACGAAGCTCGACAAGATGGGCTGGCTCGCGTCCGACACGGCAACGCTGTACTTCGACGACGTGCGAGTCCCGGTCGAGAACCTCCTCGGCGAAGAGGGCTCCGGCTTCTCGATGATCGTCAACAATTTCAACCCCGAGCGCATCGATCTCGCCGCTCAGTCGGTGGCGTTCGCCCGGGTCTGTTACGACGAGGCGCTGGCCTGGGCTCGGGAGCGAGAGACCTTCGGTCGCCGCCTCGCCGATCACCAGGTGATCCGTCACAAGCTGGTGGAGATGGACCGCCGCATCAACGCCTGCCAGGCGTGGATCGAGCTGTTGGCGTGGCGTCTCAACCAGGGCGACGATCCCGTCGTCGAGATCTCCGAAGCCAAGGTCGATGCGACGATGACCTTCGAGTTCTGCGCCCGTGAGGCCGCCCAGATCCTCGGTGGAGCCAGCTACCTGAGGGGCGACACGGTCGAGCGGCTCTACCGCGAGGTGCGCGTGCAGGCGATCGGCGGTGGCTCCGAGGAGATCATGCGCGATCTGGCATCCCGCCAGCTCGGGCTGTAGCCGTCGAGCGAGGCAGCCGGCGTCCCAGCCACGAGCCCGACCGAGACGTCAGTCGGCGAGCGATTGCAGCTTCGCCAGGTCGAATCCAGCGAGTTCCTTGTAGGCGTTCGCTTCGCGTTCGAGATCGGTGACCGGGACGCAATGATGGCGACCGTCGCCTTTCGCCCGGCACGAGCCATCACATCGATCGGCCACCCACTGCATGACCCGCTCTGGGCCCGCCTGACGGTTGGCGAGCGTGAGCCTGGCCGTCGGGTCGAGTCGCTCGGTCTCATAGGCGCTCAGCGCCGCCGTGACGTCGTCGCCGGAGGCGATCGCACTGGTGAGTGCCTTGGTGAGGGCTTCGCCGTCGAGGATGGCCTGGCTGGAGCCGTTCGAGCCGTTTGGTCGCATGGGATGGGCGGCGTCGCCGAGTAGCGTCACCCGACCGAAGGACCACCGATCGACCGGGTGACGGTCGACCATCGGGAACTCGTATGCGACGTCGGTCGAGCGGATCATCGAGCCGATGTCGATCCATCCGAAGTCCCAGTCGACGAAGTGGTCGGCGATCGAGTCGACGTCGACCTCCTTGTTCCAGCTCACCTGTGACATGTCGACGTCGACGGGACGTTCGGCCACCCAGTTGACGAGGGCGATGCCATCGTCGTCCGGGTCCGAGATGGGGTAGACGACGGCCTTCTGGCCATCGTCGCCGGCCATGAACATCGTGCGGCCGTCGAGGAAGGCCGGCATGCGAAGGGCACCCCGCCAGAGCACGAGACCGCTCGGGTGGGGGTGACCCTGGTCGGGATAGAGCTGCTTGCGGACGACCGAGTGAATGCCGTCGGCCCCGACCAGCACGTCGGACTCGACGACGACGGATCGGTCACCGCCCGGATCGTCGGAGCGGTCGGTGAAGTGGGCGATCACGGCATCGTCGTGCTCGCCGTCGAAGCGCTCGATCCGCATGCCGGTGTGAAGTCGGTCGGGTCCGAGGCGCTCCTCTGCGGCTTGCCACAACGCCATGTGGAACGCGCCGCGATGCACGGAGAACTGTGGCCAGGGATTGCCGGCATCGACGCCTCGCGGCTCGGCCCAGATCTCGACGCCGTCTCGTGAGACGAAGCGCAGCTCGCCGGTGCGCACACCGATGGCGTCCATCGCCGGGAGCAGGCCGAGATCGTCGAGAACCCGCACGGAGTGGGGGAGCACGTTGATCCCGACGCCCAATTCGATGGGCGAACGGACCGACTCGTAGACGTGCACGTCGTGGCCGGCTTCATGGAGGCACAGCGCGGCGCAAAGCCCGCCGATGCCGCCTCCGGCGATCGTGATCGTGGTCATGGCTGCCGACCCTAGAAGGTCACCGAGGCAGTGTCAGAACCCGAGTGCCGTCGCACCGAAGGGTGCGGTCCGCTCGGAAGAACCCCCGGCGCGCAGCGCAAAGAAGGGCCACCCTGCGCGCTGTTCTGGAAGCGGCGAGGGCGAGCGGACGAAGACCCACGTCACGTCGCTGGGGGCGAGCACGTTCATCCCATCGATGTTCACGACCGACCCCTGGAACGCCTCGAAGCCGCCTGGCGCGAGCGTCGTCGACACGTCGTCGAACCACTCACCACCGAACCGTGAAACGATCTCGTAGCGACGAGAGGTGGCGTTCGGGTTGACCGCATAGAAGTCGACGTACTTGTCGCCCTCGCCGAGCTCGAAGAGATGCTGACCAGCAGCGCAATGGAAGGTCGTTCCCAGCGGGTACCAGTTGAAGTAGCCGGCCAGCGGTACGGCGGTGTCGGTCAACTGGACGTACTCTTCGCTCTCGCTGAAGTTGATCATCAGCCGGCCTCGGCTGGTCGCGCCACTACTCAGCTGGCCAATCCAGTACTGGCGGCCTTCAGCATCGGGTTGGCGTCCGAGCACGTTGCTGTAGACGAGGTCGACGAAGTCGGCGTCGGAGAGAGATCCGTACAACTGTTTGAACTCTGGCGACTGAGCGAAGAAGGTCGACATCGAGTCCATGTTGTGCCCACCACCGGCGTATGCGTTGACCCAGTAGGCCCAACCGTCTTGCTCCGGCGCTCGGAGGAAGTAGGCCGAGTACAGGCGATTGATGGAGTCGGTCACGGCCGAGCATGCGGTGCCGATCGGCTCGACCTCCGGCTCGGCGGCGACCGGAACGTGAGCGAATCCGCTGATGACCAGTCGGTTCGGAGCGGTGACCGTGAAGAGCTCACTGGTGGTGGCATCGATGTCGATGACGTCGCCGAAGAAGGTCGCCGTCCCGAGGTGCGTGCCGTTCGAGATCGCGTAGGTCTCGACTTGATCGCGATTCGCCACGATCAGGTTGGTGTCGTCGACGATCAGGAGCTGCCTGACGTGGTAGGCGTCGCGGGCGATCGTTCGGCCGCTGCGCGTCATGTCAGAGGTCCGAACCTCGGTCAGGGCGCCGTTGTTCTCGCTCCAAATGGCGGTGCCATCGTCGAGGACGGCGAACGGGTCGAAGCTCTCGTGGTAGGGGAAGTGGACGGCTGCCGTCGCTCCCGTGTCATACCGCGCCAGGCGTGAGGGGCTGAGAGCGGATCGGCTCAGGAAGACCTGATCGGTGTTGCTCGGCGAGACGTCGATCTCCGAGCCGGCGTAGATCGAGTCTTCCCACACGAACGCCGTTGCCGCCCCAGTGGTGGCCGATGCGATGCCGATGCCGGCGTCGTGTTGATCGGGGCCATGGGCGTACCAGATCGTGTCGTCGATGAACACGACCGACGAGACGCGGGCCGCTCCCGGGTTGATTCTCCGGGTGATCGATCCGTTCGAGGAGTCGAGCACGACGAGCTCGTTGGTGTCGGCTGCGTAGACGACGACCAGGTGGCCGAAGTCGCCGTCGTGGTTCTTGTTCTCGGTCGGCATCGTCGCGCCTCGCACGCCACCGATCTCGTGCAGGACGGCCTGCTGGTCGCTGAGGATCTCGATGTCGTCGTCGCCGGTGACGATGATGCGGTCGTTCGCTCGAAGGTGCTCGACGCCTGTCGCTTCGTCGAAGCCGAGTTCGATCGATGCTTCGTCGTGTCCGGACGCACTCGCTGGCGACGGTGATGCGGCCACCGAGCCGGTCACGAGGGAGCAGATTGCGGCGATGGTCAAAAAGCGGCGCGCTGGCCGAGGTCCAAAAGTGCCCATAGGTCACTATCGGCGCTCCTCGCATCGCCTTGACGAAGAGTCAGCTTTCGAAGGCGGCAAACATCTCGGCGAAGGCCTTGACCTGGCCGCCGCTGGTCGAGCTCGGGACGAGGATCGGGGCGTCGACGCCGGCGTCGAACCAGGCCTCGACGCTGTCGCGCACGTGGGAAGCCGATCCCGAGATCGTGCAGTCGTCGAGCCACTCATTGGACATGGCGGCGAGGATTCCCTCCTTGTCGCCCGCCTCCATGGCCGTCGCGACGG
>CALLIQ010000254.1 GCA_938008925.1 uncultured Acidimicrobiales bacterium | reverse complement strand
GGCACCGCTGGCATCCCAGTTGGGGAAGAACGACGTCTTCACGAGCACCGGCGTGCCGACCTGGTCGACCGAGAACGAGATCGTGTCGGTGGTGATCTCGAGATCGCTGACCGTCGCGGCCTCGACCGAGCGTCCGTCGTCGGGAAGAAGTGTCGAGACCCGCATCCAATCGTCCGGACCGTCTTCAGCGGGCAGCGCGGCGAAGCGGGCTGGGTCGTTGTAGAACTGGACCGCTTCGCCGAGGTAGCCGTAGTCGAAGCGCACGGGGTCCTCGCCGGCGTCTTCCATCGAACGCCCTGCGACCACCACCGGTTCGATCTCGAGGCCTTCGACCATTTCGGAACCGGCGACCTCGAAGATGACGAACGGCTCGGCGACGGCGATCTCGGTCAGGTCTGGATGCTCACCAGCGGCAGCGATCGCCTCGTCGGACAGCGCCATGTAGTAGCGGACGCCGACGTTCTGGAGCTGGGCGACTCCGCGGTCGATGTTGAAGCCCTGATAGGGCAGGCCGCGCTGCGCTCTCGACGGTGCGACCGACAGGGTCGACTGATTCAAGAAGTGGAACGGGGTGGATGCCGAGGACTCAAAATAGAGGCCCTCCATCGATCCGATACAGCCGTCGGTCCAGTGGGGCAACAACATGAGCGCCATGGGCGTGCCATAGCGGTCGAGTTCTCGGTCGTACTCCCACATCGCTCGACCGCAGCCGTTCGACGTGCCGATCTCGTCCATGGCGGACACGACGTTGCGGTACTCGAGGTAGGAGCGCTTCTCCTCGTAGCCCGAGTAGTTCCATGACACCCAGCTCGGGATGAAGCTGGCGGCCTGAGACTCGGCACCGAAGAACGAGTAGCTGCCATCGTCGCGATCTTGCCCACCGGGCAAGATCCGGAGCGGGAGACCGACGACGGTGAGCGTGGCGAGCAGGGCGACCACGGTCGAACCGGCCATGACCTGGCGACTCGGCTGATCCAGCCGCTCCGAGATCGAGGCGGCGGCGAAGCGAGCGACGAGGCCGATCGCGACCGCCACCAGCATGTAGACCGACAGGTAGTAGAAGGGCAGCAGTCGAGCGTTCCAGAGCTTGCCGTGAGGCAGGTTGGCCACGGCACCGGCAAAGGTCACGGCGAGGATCGAGAAGAGCATCCCGATTCGATCGCGAACGGCGAACGAGAGCGCAGCACCGACCGCAGCGACCGGCAGCGCCGCCTTCATCGGCGTGGTCAGCAGCGCGGGCCCGACCTCTTCCAGCCGCTCCCAGCCCATGTCGTTGAAGAAGTCGGAGCGAAGGTAGAAGGGCAGGAGCCAGAAGCCCGAGATGGCCGCAGCGGTTGGACCGGCCAGCGTCAACCACTTGGCCCGGTCGGTCACCCGAGGTTCGGCCATGACGATCGCGGCGACGACCACGGCGAACGAACCGATCGCCGCAGCCTGCACCAGCAGCGAGGTGTCCTCGGCGAGCGTGAGCGGAACCAGGCCGAGTGTGATCGCGACGGCGAGCACCCACGAACGCGGAAGATCTCGATCGAGCACCACGAGCAGGACGAGGGCGACGATCGCAAAGAACAACGGGATGATGTGCGTGAGGGCGACGAGTGCGATGAGCGCAGCGGACGACGCCCGCCACTTGCCCTCGTCCATACCGCGGACGGCGACGCCGATCACCACGAGGCTGAGGCACAGCGACAGCGAGAAGGCGAATTCCCCGGCGAGCGTCGACGCGATGTTGCCGCCGTAGATCGTGAAGTTCGTGTCGAACAAGAACAGCACGGCGGCGAACGACAAGAACTCGGGAACCGGCCGCGGGCAGCTGGTGAGCCGCCCCATGACGTAGGCCGCGAGTGGGAAGAGGACCAGACCCGCGACCGACACGATCTTGAAGGCGGTGCCGTAGGGCATACCGACCAACGAGACGGCGGCGAGCCCACCGATGCTCAGTGAGAGCGCCTTGAACGACGGGAAGCTGCGTCCGAGTGAGATCGAGAATCCGATGGCGCCGATGGCGAGGGGAACGCCGATCAGCGGGTGGAGACCGGCGTTCATGGCGATGATCGCGAGCGGCGGCACCACCATGTAGAAGTGGTAGGCCGGGAACCCGGCGTACCAGTCGGGTGTCCAGCCGGTGAGACGCCCGCTCGACAGCAGGTTGTCTCGCATGAACGCGGGACCCCAGACATGGGCGCCCATGTCGCCACCCGACGGGGTGGTGTCGGTGATCAAGAGGTCCGGACGCATCTGGATCAAGACGAAGATCGAGCAGATCGCAGCCGTGGCGAAGCCGATCCACATGGCGATGCGGTCGGTGATCTCGAAGGGACCCACCGATCGACCAGGGGACGACATCGTCTGCGCCGCTTCGTCGGCGGCCTCGTCAGCGACACCACCGGCGACCGCTGCGTCAGTTACATCGTCAGGGCCGGCATCGCGAGCGTCGGCATCGCGAGCATCGACATCGTGCGCGCCGGCGACCCCGTCATCGGCTTCGGCCGTGCTCGGATCGCTCTGCGGCAGAGCGGGCGCGCCGATCTCGTCGCTCTCGAGCGCAGGATCTGGCTCGGGCCACACCGGATCGGTGAGGTCGTCGGTCAACATGACCCGCTCATCGTGTCATTCAATCGCTCGGTTTCGGTGTCATCACCCCCGACCGGTCCGAACCGGGCCGGGTGAGCGGGGTTCGCCGCGCTAGCGCTGGCGGCCAGCGTGCTGACCGACCTCGCCCAAAGCGAATGGAAGGTCGACCGGTCGGCCCGCATGGGACCAGCTCCGGGTGTCGCACACCGAGCACGACATCATGTCGAGCTCGTTTCCATCAACGGTGATCGAAATCGTCACCAGTTCACTACTGCATGTCGGACATGGTTGTCCTTGTGCCAACGCCATGAATCGCCCGCCTCCTCGGTGGTCTTCGCTACGGCCCAATCGGCCCTGGGCCGGCGGTTCCAAGGGGTCTCGGGGCGAATGATCCGACCGACTCAGCGCGAAGTAGGCACCCCTGCTCGGTCAGCCAGACTCAGGAGACGAGAACCAGTGCGAGGCCGTTGAAGGCGACGTGCATCGCCCAACTCGCACCGAGGCGGCCGGTCTTCACGGCCAACCACCCGGCCACGACGCCGAACACGAACAGCCCGATGAACTGCAGCGGCTGGAGGTGGGAGAACGCGAAGACGGCAGCCTGGATGATGATCGCTGGCCAGGTGCCGGTGAGCGGTTGCAGCGCCCGGAGGACCAGCCCTCGATAGAACAGTTCTTCGACGAGCGGCGCAGCGACCACCACCATGACGGTCAACAACCCCCACTCGAGGTTCGAGCTGACCCGGTCGACCAGATCACGAGCGGCCTGGCTCGGGTCTTCGTCGACGAACCACCCGATCGGGATGTAGAGCGGGATCAATGCGACCTGTGTGGCGAGACCGACAGCGACGCCGAGTCCGATGTCGGAGCGCTCGACTCGAGCACCGAGATCGGCGACCGGTCCCTCGCCGAGTCGCTGCGTGGCGACGATCGGACCGAGCCCGTACACCGCCCACAGACCGATCTGGAACGCGATCAGCGCTCTCACGGGCAGCGGGTCCGGCAGGTCCGAGCCGTAGGCGATCGCCAGAATGGCGCCGCCGACGAACAGCGGTGCGAGCTGAGCGAGGACCCACAGCGCTCCTGCGTGGCGAATCGACCACCGAGCGGGGGTGGCCGGCACCGACGGCGCGTCAGCCAGGGAGAACGCAGATGTCACCCTTGAACGATACGGGAGCTGCCGGCGTTATGACGTTCGTCGCCTGACCTCAACCAAAGCGGCGTTGGGGCCTATCCTTGATGCCATGTCTGAAAACGGCTCGACTCCACCCCCACCCCCTCCGGGCCGCAACCCTCGTCTTCCTGGCCGCTCCGATGGAGGCTGGCCGCGCTGGTCCGCTTGGATCGTCGTCGGCGTGTTGGTTGCCTTGCTCACCGCCTCCGCGCTGTTGAATCAGCCGGCGGGCACCGACCTCTCCTACACCGAGTTCCTCGAACGCGTCCGCGCCGGTGAGGTCGACAACATCACCGTCGACAACACCAACGCCCGCATCTCGGGCGAGTTCGAAGGTGATGGCGACACCGCTGGCGGCACCTTCCAGACCACCGGTCCGGCCGAGATCTCCGAGGGCGACCTCCAGACGATCCGCGAGAACGGCGTCGCCGTCGACTTCGACACGCCGACGCCCAACTGGTTCCTGAGCCTGCTCCCGCTGTTCCTCCCGTTCATGATCGTCATCGGCTTCTTCTGGTGGATGGCACGCCGTCAGCAGTCCCAGATGGGCGGCATCATGTCGATCGGTCGCTCGAAGGCCAAGACCTACACCACCGAGCGTCCGGGCACGACCTTCGACGACGTTGCCGGCTATGCGGCGGTGAAGAAGGAAGTCACCGAGGTCGTCGACTTTTTGAGCGACACCACGAAGTTCGCCGAGATCGGCGCTCGAATTCCCAAGGGTGTGCTGCTCGTCGGTCCCCCCGGAACCGGTAAGACCCTCATCGCTCGCGCCGTTGCCGGCGAGGCCGGTGTGCCGTTCTTGTCCGTCACCGGGTCGGACTTCATGGAGATGTTCGTCGGCGTCGGCGCAAGCCGCGTGCGAGATCTGTTCCAGGAAGCCCGCAAGATGGGCAAGGCGATCATCTTCATCGACGAGATCGACTCGATCGGCCGCAAGCGTGGCGCCGGCATGGGCGGTGGCCACGACGAGCGTGAGCAGACCCTCAACCAGATGCTGGCCGAGATGGACGGCTTCGAAGCCACCGAGGGCATCGTGATGATGGCGGCCACCAACCGGCCAGACATCCTCGACCCCGCCCTCCTTCGTCCGGGCCGATTCGACCGCCAGGTCGTCGTGCCCCTTCCTGAGCTCGACGATCGCCGCAAGATCCTCGGCGTGCACATGAAGCACAAGAAGATCCACGACGACGTCGATGTCGAAGTGATCGCTCGCGGCACCCCCGGCATGAGCGGTGCCGATCTCTCCAACCTCGTCAACGAGGCTGCCCTCTACGCCGTGCGCGCCGGAGGAAAGCAGATCTCGGCGCTGCACTTCGACCAGGCTCGAGACCGAGTGATCATGGGCGTGAAGCGCGACTCGCTCGTCATGTCTGGCCCCGAGCGTGAGATGACGGCCTATCACGAGGGCGGACACGCGCTGTGTGCCGCTCTCCTGCCCGGCTACGACCCGCTCCACAAGGTCACCATCATCCCGACCGGCATGGCGCTCGGCGTCACGATGACCCTCCCCGAAGAGGATCGTCACTCGATGCGCAAGACCCAGGCCGAGAACATGATCATCATGGCCCTCGGCGGTCGAAACGCCGAGCAGCTCGTGTTCGACGTCGTGTCATCGGGCGCCGCCAACGACCTCCAACAGGCGACCAACATCGCCCGCCGCATGGTCACCGAGTGGGGCATGTCCGATCAGATCGGCCCCATGTCGCTCTCCGGCGGCGGTCCCGTCTTCCTCGGCGACGACATGATGGGCACCAAGGAATTCTCCGAGGACACCGCCCGTCTCGTCGACGAAGAGGTCCACGCGATCCTCACCGCGATGGAAGACCGCTGCCGTCGCCTCCTCACCGAGAATCGCCACGCACTCGACCTGATCGCGCGCAACCTGCTCGAGAAGGAGACGGTGACCGGCGAAGAGGTCAACCGGCTGATCGCCACGGCGACGGCTCCTGCACCGCCAACGGCACCCTCGGTCGAACCAGCCCAGTAGCCCCCACCAGCTCGAGGCCCTCCAGCGCGGTCCCCCGTTCTGGAGCCTCCGCATGCAGCCTCTTCTGTTCTGGAGACTCTGCGCGCCCCGCTCTCCGTTCCCGAGGCTCGAAGCGTCGTTCTCGACGCGTCTCGTCTCCAGAACGAGCTGTGCAGCGCGGGGCGTCTCCAGAAGGGGCTCGGTCGACGGTTGGTCGAGGGCGTGACGTCGGGCCGCTGATCTAGGGTCGGGCCATGACGACGACCGCTGCATACGACGACGTCGCCGATTGGTACGAGTCGGAGTTTCTGCCGAACCAGCGTCGGTTTGCCGACGACTCGCCCTTCGCTGATCCGATCGGCGTCGACCAGGCCATTGTCGAACTCCTCGGCTCTGGGTCGGGGCGGTGTCTGCAGGTGGGGTGCGGGACCGGCATCTACGCCGATCGGATTCGTTCGCTCGGATGGACGCCGCTCGGTGTCGACCTCTCAGCGGGAATGCTCCGCCATGCTCGGGCGCGCCTTCCCGTCGCACACGGTGACGCTGGTCGGCTGCCGCTTCGGGATCGCTCGATCGATGCAGCGACTGCGGTCATGATCCACACCGACATCCCGCACTACGAGTCCGTGCTCGCCGAGGCGGCCAGAGTGCTCAAGCCGGGCGGTCGATTCCTCCACGTCGGCGTCCACCCGTGCTTCGTCGGCGACTTCGTCGATCGTGCGACACCGCCACATGCGGTCGTCGGGCCCGACTACCTCAGCCGATCGTGGACACCGGGTCTCGGTGCG
>CALLIQ010000253.1 GCA_938008925.1 uncultured Acidimicrobiales bacterium | reverse complement strand
TCGACGGCATCTACCGCAAACGCGGTATCGACCGCCTCGCCGGCAACACGCTCGAGGAGATGTGCGACGCCCTCGCCGAGGCGCCGCTGCTCTTCTCCCCGGGCACCGAGTGGAGCTACAGCGTGGCCACCGACGTCTGTGGTCGACTCGTCGAGATCATTTCCGGCCAGCGCCTCGACGACGGCGGCCTCCGATCTCGGCTTCGATGCGAGTCGCCTCGACCGCATCGATGCCTTCCTGACCAGCGAATACCTCGAATCCGGCCGGTTCCCCGGATTCTCCTACGTGGTCGGACGCGGCGACGAGATCGCCCACCGCAGCGACCTCGGCTATGCGGACGACGCCATCTTCCGGATCTATTCGATGTCGAAGCCGGTCACGTCGATCGCGCTCCTGCAGCTCATCGAACAGGGCTTGGCCAAGCTCGGAGACCCGGTGTCGCGTTTCATGCCTGCATGGGCCGACCTCCGGGTCTTCGCCGACGGCTCGGCGAGCGTGTTCGAGACAAAGTTTCCCGAACGGGAGATGACGGTCCAGGATCTTCTGACCCACACGTCCGGCCTCACCTACGGCTGGATGCTCCGCCACCCCGTCGACGGCATCTACCGCAAGCGGGGCATCGACCGCCTCGCCGGCAACACGCTCGAGGAGATGTGCGACGCCCTCGCCGACGCGCCGCTGCTCTTCTCCCCCGGCACCGAGTGGAGCTACAGCGTGGCCACCGACGTCTGTGGCCGACTCGTCGAGATCATTTCCGGCCAGCGCCTCGACGACTACTTCGACGAGCACATCTTCACCCCGCTCGCCATGAACGACACGGGTTTCTCCGTCGACGACGAGCGGGCCGATCGCCTCGTGGCCAACCACGCCCGCAAGTCACTGTCGCCCTTCGGCGTGCCGGAGTCGGCGACAGCGGTCGACGGGCTCGACGACGACACGGTGATGATTGATGACGGGGGCGAATCATCGCCGTATCGCTCGACGCCAGCGTTCTTGTCGGGAGGCGGGGGGCTCGTGTCGACGGTCAGCGACTACCACCGCTTCTGCCGCATGCTGCTCGGCGGTGGGCAGCTCGACGGCGTTCGTGTCATCGGACGAAAGACCCTGCAGTACGCAACGACCAACCACCTTCCCGGCGGCGTCGATCTCGCCGCCATGGGCCAAGAGGTCTTCAGCGAGACGACCTACACCGGTGTTGGATTCGGTCTCGGCTTCTCGGTGATGCTCGATCCGGCGCAAGCACAGGTCATCAGCTCGCCCGGCGAGTTCGCTTGGGGCGGGGCGGCCTCGACGCTGTTCTGGGTCGATCCCGTCGAGGATCTCATCGTCGTCGGCATGGCGCAGTTGATGCCGTCATCGGCCTATCCCATTCGCCAAGAGATGAAATCGCTCGTCTACGGCGCGCTGACCTGACCGGCGCGATGCAGACGAACGACGGCAGATGAACGACAGCACATGAACGTGGCCGGCCACATCGCCGTGGCGCAACGACTCTCCGACGACCCTGCGTTCTGGCTCGGCGCGGCCCTCCCCGACCTGGGCTCGGTCGGCGGATTTCGCCTCGTCGGCTCGACCGACCACGCCGCGGTGACGGCAGGCATTCGCTGCCACCACGCGACCGATGACGCATTCCACCGGAGCGAGTGGTTTCGCAGTCGCCAGGATCGTCTCCGAGCGGTGCTCGCAGACGAGGGGATGGCTCGCGGCGCGGCCCGGGCCGTTGCCCACGTCGGGCCGGAGCTGCTCATCGACGGCGCACTGTTGCGATCAGACGCGTTCGCCGACTCGGTGGCCGAGACGTTCTCAACGATCATTGACATCGGCGACCGCCTGGCCACGCTCGTTCCTCGTGAACCCGAGGCGTGGTGGGCACACCTTCGTGACATCGCTGGGCGTCGAGCGCCGACCGATCACGACGATCCGGCGTCGGTCGCCGCTCGCCTCGAACGCATTTTGTCGAGGCGTCCCCGGCTGGCGATGGCGGGCCGCGACGTGGCAACGGCGACCGACGCGCTGCAATCGGAACATCAGGGCATTCGAACGACCGTCGGGGCCTTGCTCGATCACCTCGAAACCCAGGTCGACGCGGGCTGATCAAGCACCGGCCAATCGTTGCCGATGAACCGGAGGTGGCGACGAATGACCAACGCCCTACGGCGTCGAACTCGGCTGACCTTGCGTCGCGTTCGTCCGACCACGTCCGCATCGCCCTGAGCCGTAATTCCAGAGTCCTGGAGGCCGTGAGAACCGCGGCTGCGTTCACCGGTCTCGATGCCGAGATCGTCGTGTTCGAGTCTGATCGCTGCTTCATCGCCTCGAGCACCCGACCGAACATGGCGATGGCGCCACGCCACATGAACGACGCCGAGCGAATCTTGGTCGATCGCGGCGACGGGTCGAGCGAGTCGGCGACCTGCGACGGCGTGATCAGTGCGCCGATCCTCGACGAGGCGGGTCACCTGGTCGCTGCGCTCAGCCTGCTCGACAGTGACTCGGTCGGGCTGAGCTCGACGATGTCATCGTGCACCATCGGTCTCGAAGCGCTGGTGCGCCAGATCCGAGCCGAGCTCGATTCGTCGAACACGACCGATCCGGACTTCTTCCGGACCCTCGTCCACGGCCAACGAGACGCCGTGATCGTGTTGACGGCCGATCTGAGCGTGCGCTGGGTATCGAGCGGCATCGTTTCGCTCCTCGGCCGAAGTCCGAGCGACTTCATCGGCCATTCCGCTGCCGACTTTCTCCACCCCGACGACATCGAGGCCACCGTCGACGCCATCGCCAAGTTCACCGAGGGCCTGGCGATGTACCGCGTCACGGTGCGGGTGGCCGATGGTCACGGGGACTACAGCCCGATCGAGGTGACCGGTAGCGATCTCAGTACGGACCCGACGATCGGTGGCATGGTCCTGAATCTCCGCGACGCCAACTACGAGAGCGAACGCGATGTCGAGATCGACCGCAGCCGGCGGTTGTCCGAGGCGATCGTCGGCAGCCTGCGCGACGGACTCGTCGCCACCGACCGCTTCGGGTCGATCACGATGGTGAACGACGTCGGCCGGGCCATGTTCGAGATCCCTTCCGACAAGGCGCCAGCACAACTCTCACTCGACCGCTTCTCGCTCGTCACCTTGGACGGACGACCCTACGACCCGTTGGCGAGGCCGGGCGCGGTCGCCCGATGCATCCTTCCGGGAACCAACGCCGTCCGGTACTTCAGCTGCCTCACCCAGGCGGTGACAGCAGCTGATGGTGACGAGATGGGATATGTCCTCGTCTACTCCGACGTTACCGAGGAACACCGCGCGGCCACCGAGCTGCGCACCCAGGCCCTTCACGATCACCTGACCGGCCTCCCGAACCGGCGCCAGCTCGACGAACGGCTCGCCCTTCTCGACGCCAAGGCGACCCGATCGGGAGTCGCCGCCTGCTTCATCGACCTCGACGGCTTCAAGTTGGTCAACGACAACCACGGGCATCGCCACGGCGACCAACTCCTTCGCGTCGCCGCCGATCGTCTCGCGCTCGAACTCCGAGAGGACGACCTTCTCGTCCGCCACGGAGGAGACGAGTTCGTCGTGCTGCTCTCGAACGTCGACGACATCGACAGCGCACGCCGGACCGCCGAGCGATACCGATCGGTGCTCCTCGACCCATTCGACATCGCCCGAGAGCGCTTCGACCTCACCGCATCGATCGGGGTGGCGTTCTCGCCGAGCGGGGATTCGACCCTCGACGTCCTCCTCAGCCATGCCGACATCGCACTGCACGTGGCGAAGGAATCCGGCAGGAACCAGGTCGTCTCGTTCGACGATGGTCTCGCCGACGCGGTCGCCACGGAGGAGAGCCAACGACGCCTCCTGCGCGAAGCGCTCGACGGCGACCGAGTCGTGATGCATTTCCAGCCCCTCATCGACGCCGGAACCGAGCTCACCCAGGGTTACGAGGCGCTGGCTCGCATCGAAACGCTCGAGGGCGGGTTGCTCAGCCCGGCCAGCTTCCTCGATGCGGTCGCCAACACCGGTCTGATGTGGGAGCTCGATCAGCGAGCGTTCGAACTGTCGTGCCGGGCGGCCAGCGTGCTCGCCTGTCTCGATACGACGGCGGCCCCGTACATCGCCTGCAACTTCTCACCGGTCAGCCTCGGGCGACCCGACTTCGCCGAGTTCGTACTCGCCACGATCGCCGAGACCGGCGTCGAGCCCTCACAGCTTCGGATCGAGCTGACCGAGACGGCAGCCTTCACGGCCGGCGCACAGCGCGACGCGACGCTCCGCAGCCTGTGCGAGCACGGCATTCGCCTCGCGCTCGACGACTTCGGCACCGGCTACTCGTCGCTCGCTCATCTGCGCGATCTCCCGATTTCGACGGTGAAGGTCGACCGCAGTTTCATCGCGCGCCTCACCGACCGGGAAAGCGAGCGATCGATCACCGAAGCCGTGGTGGCACTCGCTCGAGATCTCGATCTCGACGTGGTGGCCGAGGGTGTGGAGACCGCCGAGCAACTCGAGCTCGCTCGAGAGATCGGGATCGACACGATTCAGGGCTGGCACTTCTCGCCGGCACTCCCGCTCGACAAGTGCGTCGAGAACTGGCGAACGACGATCGACGCGACTCGGACGACCTGAGCCCAGTCACCCCGACCTGGCGAAACCCCGCGTCAGTGGCCCCTGAGCACGTCGCCGCAGCGGTGATTGATCACCCGGATGACACGGTCTTCTCGATAGTGATCGAGCATGCTGACCGTCGCCGTCTGGAGCTTGAACCGCTTGCCCTCGATGGGGCCGAATGAACACCACCGAGCGATGAAGATCGCGAGATAGTGGCCGTGGGCGAACACCGCAGCGGTGCCATCGCCAGTCTCGGCGACGATTCGCTCGATGGCGCGGTCCGCCCGATCGCCGACGGACGCCAAGGACTCGCCGTTCTCGATCGTTGCGTTCCAGATGCTCCAGAGCGGGTCGCCGCTCGCTCGCATCTCGGCGGTCCGCACCCCCTCGAACTCGCCGTAGTCCCACTCCATCAGATCGTCATCGAACTCGATGGAAGGAGGAAGATTCACGATCT
>CALLIQ010000252.1 GCA_938008925.1 uncultured Acidimicrobiales bacterium | reverse complement strand
GTAGTGGCCTGTGGCAGGTGTCGGGTCGAAACCTCATGTCGAGCCTCGAGATGCTCGACCTCGACGTCGAATACGTCGAGACGTTCAGCTTCTGGCGTGACCTGCAGATCCTCGTCAAGACGCCAATGGCCATTCTTCGGGGTGATGGTGCGCGCTAGATCCCCGTTGCGCTCTCGGAACACCTCCGACGACTCGACCATGCCTCCCAGGCAAACGGGCGAGCTGGTGGAGATGTCTCGCGCCCGCCCCATCATCGGTGACCCGACGTGGTCGGCGATGAACGTCGGGCGTCGCAGCGAGTTGTTCGTCGATCCCCGTTGGTATGCGGTCTTGTCCGCCACCTACGGGCTCGACTTCAAGCATCGCAGCCGAGGTTCGAGCACACTCCCGTTCGTCGAGATCGACGATCCGCGAGGCCGCCGGATCACGTCGCTGCCGTTCTGCGACTTCGTCGACGCGCCGATGGATCCGGCTGACTGGAACGACCTGGCGGCACCCCTGTTGGCGGCCGGATGTCCCGTTCTCCTCGAGACCCTCGAAGACCATCCCGCCACGGACGACCCTCGGTTCGAGAGCATGGTCGATGGCGTCCATCACATCATTCCCGTCGCCGAGACCGTCGAGGAGATGATGCCGTCGTTCGCGACGCTCACCCGTCGTCAGATTCGACGAGCGGAGCGCACCGGCATTCGGTTCGACACGACCTCCGACGACGCTGACATCGCTGCGGTGCATGCGCTGCACGTCGCCGTCCGCAAGGAGCGACACCAGCTGCTCGCACAGCCACTGGCCATGTTCGAGCAGATCAAGAACCAGTTCGGCGACGACTTCTGCATGGTCGTCGGGCGACGCGACGGACGCATCGTCGGCGGCACGCTGCTCATCCGCACCGCCACCGCATGGCACTACAAGTTCAGCGTCTCACACGCCGATTCCCGGGCCGATGGCGTGAGCCACGGTGCGGTTGCCGCCGCTCTGCAGCTCTGCATCGACACCGGTGTGCCGTTCTTCGACTTCGGCCGGAGCGACCTCGCTCACACCGGACTGCTCCAGTTCAAGCGCCGCTTCAACCCGAACGAGGTGCGCCTCGCCTGTCACGGCAACGCGCCTCTCGCGCCGACCCAGTTCGGCATCGACCTCGCCCAACTCACCAACCTGTTCACCCGACCCGATGTACCTCCGGCCGTCACGGCCGAGGCGGGCGCGACTCTGTATCGGTATTTCGCATGACGCACGACCAAGACGTTTCCATCAACTACCCCGTCGAGCGGTTCGACGCCGACGACCTCAAGCTCGGCGACGACGCTCGCCTGCGGTCCGGCACGATCCTCTACGAAGGCTCGTCGATCGGCACCGGCTTCACGACCGGCCACAACGTGATCGTCCGAGAAGAGTGCGTCGTCGGCGATGACGTCTCCATCTGGAGCAACACGATCATCGACTACGGGTGCCGAATCGGTCACGGCGTGAAGATCCACTCGAATTGCTACATCGCGCAGCACACCATCATCGAAGACGGAGCCTTCCTCGCTCCCGGTGTGACCATCGCGAACGACCTCTATCCGGGAAGCGACCGATCAGCCGAGCTGATGACCGGTCCCGTCATCGAAGCGGGCGCCCAAATCGGCGCCGGTGTGACGCTGCTTCCCTATGTCCGGATCGGCGCCGGGGCCCTCATCGGCGCCGGTTCGGTCGTCAGCAGGGACGTCCCGCCCGGTGTTGTCGCTTTCGGCAACCCGGCGCGGGCGTCCAAGAAGGTTGACGACCTGAAGCCGATCGATGATCGAATCGAACCCGAGCAGGTGCGCCGGGTGACCAGCGAGGTGAGTCCATGACCGCAACCATCGAACAAGACGGCCAGACCGTCGATCCAGCCGCCCAGGCCAGAGAGGCCGCCGAGCGAGCTCGTCTCGCCGCCATCGAGGCCGAAGAGGTGGGCTTCACCCACCTCACCGCCTACAACGGGCGGCCGTCGACCCGCAAGATCATCGGGCTGCTGATGCTCACGGTCGTGCTCGCCGGCGTGTGTGCACAGGCTGCGTACGGCCTCGAGAGCCTGCGCCCTGACGTGTGGCAGGCGCGAACCCAGGTCGAGTACCGCGGCAACTCGTGGCTCGAGACCCAGGACGTCTCGGTCCAGAGCAACTCGCTCAAGGCACCGATCGCCGAGCAGTACGGCGTCCCGATCAAGGACTTCAACGAGCGCCTCGAAGCGGGTCAGGTGCCGGGCACGCAGACGATTCAGATCGACTACTTCGATCGCGACCCAGACCTCGCGCTGGCCATCGTGACCGATCTGCAGGCGGCCTATCTCACCGAGGTCACCGAGCGGACCGCATCGGAGACGATGACGATCCTGGAGGGTGAGCTCACCGATCTCGAGGACGAGCTGGCCGCAGCACAGGACGAACTGTCTCGCATGACGAATCCGAACGGCGTCGGCCTCAGCGTCGAACAGCAGGACAAGCAGAGCGAAATCGGCACCCTGCGTGTTCGGATCACCGAGGTCGAGCGCACCATCCTCGACGTCGAACTCGATGAGCTCAACAACACTCGAGTTCCCCGGGTCACCGCCGAACCGTTCGTCTTCGACGAGCCGTTCACACCTCGGCCTGGCCGCATGGCGATCGTCGGCTTCGTGCTCGGCACGCTGATCGGCCTTTCGATCCTCGTCTGGAACTGGTGGACCGCTGCGGTCCGCGAGGCCTACTGACCGTCGTTTCGACGGACCAAACGTGACCCAGCTCGTGACCGACAACCGTGTCGTCGACAACTCCGCTTCCGTCGCGAAGTGGACGTTGTTGTCGCGCATCACCGGGTTCGGTCGCGTCCTGCTGATCGCCGCGGTTCTCGGTCCGAGCTACTTCGGAAACCTGTTCCAGATCGCCAACCAGCTTCCCTGGATCCTGTTCGAGTTGACCGTCGGCGTCTTGCTCGGGGCGATTCTGATCCCACGCCTGGTCCCGCACGTCGACTCGGGTGACCTCGATGCCGTGAGTCGCATCTCTTCAGGAGCCCTCGGCACGGTCATGATCGCCTTCGGCGCTGTCGCCGGACTGGTCATGCTCGCGGCCCCGCTCGTCGGCGAGTTGTTCGGCCAGCGGGTCGACGCCGAGGTGCAAGCCGATTTCGTTCGGGCCTCGTTGCC